>JANNNN010000007.1:0-10479 GCA_031398555.1 Planctomycetia bacterium
CCTGTCCCGCGCCCTGAACGAAATTAAAGCTATTACTTTCGCGAGCGTTGCGCGCGGCTAACGGAAGCAGTGAAGCGATTCCTAGCAATCCTACTACGGCGACCAGCAGCGCGAACATCACTTCGATCAATGTAATCGCAATTCGAGTTTGGGCGAGTCGTCGACTGCAAACTGATTTAACGGCCACCATCATTTACTCCCATTGCAGAAAATCTCCGAGATTCTTCGACCGCGTCTTGAATAGCTTTTGTAATGGCCGCGGCGCTGCCGCCAGCAATTGCTGTTTGAGCGTTGCTTCGAGTCACGTCTGAAACATTTTCAACCGGAGACGATTCAATGAGACCGGTAAAGGGATTGATAGAAATCCATGTGTTTGCCGTGTCCATCAAATTCCCTTTTTGGTCGCCACGATCTCCGACAGCGGGAGCTGTCAGCGGCGCGTCAGGAATCACTTGCTCCGTACGACCCACCATGAAATGCAATTTGGTCGACATCCCGAAAGGCGTGTAACTGCCCGCAGCCACTACTTCGGGACCTATTGTGCTTGTGCTCAAAATGCGATTGTCTTGGTAAATCCCATTTGCCCGACCCTCAGCATTAAATACAACTGCGATTCGACTGTAGCTTGACCGTTTTAAGGTGGGGGGGATACTTGCTAGTGATAATGTACCACTTGGAGCTGCAGCTAAGTGAAATGGACTACTGGCGTCCCAAGCTGAGGATCGCGGCCCAAGTCCAGAAACCGATAGATCAATGCACGTTCCTCTTGGCATGGTGATTGTGCCAACCAACGACTTCGAAGGCTTACGGTAAATTCTAAATTCAACACCAACAGGGGTCGGCGTTATTACTGGCGTGGGAGCAAGCATTGATGACAATGTGTTTTTTGACGGCAACGCTGGCTCACGACCCGAGTACCCCACTTCGAACTTCGCATCGGTCGCTGTTCCGCTCTGAATTTTCGCCGCCAAGAGTTTGTCGTAATTCGATGGCGGATTAAAGAAGGTAACTGCAACTTCACTTCCAACCGCACCCGAAACGAAATCGATGGATTCGATGACAAAGCGTTGCTTGTTGCCTACAAATTCAATGGTATCTCCGATGCTTATCATGCCGGGCGTGGTCGCCGTTCCAAAAGCCGTGACGACTTCAGCCAGCAGAAATCTTGCTTGGTCGGCAAAGCCGTCAGTTAACGCCCGGGTCGATACCGTAGGACTGCCGACTGGTGTATCCCAGAGTGTTGCGGTGGCTAAAGAAACCTCGCCTGTATACGGAGGGAAAACCTCACCGATACTCATTCTCGTTACTGTGTAATTAGCAACGACCGGCATTCCCGTCCCATCACCTTCAGGCGAAACACGCTCCAGAAACAACGCTACAGGCCGACCAGTAGCCATTGCACGCGTACGCGCCGTCTCGAAATATTGCCGTACCAGACGAACCGACTGTGAAAGTTTTTGATCCTTGAGCAAGCCCTGAATTGTCGATAAAGAGATGGTCGCAAGAATCGTCGCAATGGCAATAACTACCAACAGCTCGACGAGCGTAAAAGCTTTTCGATGGATGAGCAAACGTGACATCAACTATGGCTCCAGAATAATATCGTGACTAGTGATATTGTCGTCCGCAAAACCAGCGGTGGCCGGTGGGATCGAACCCAGCTGGTTGTAGCGGTACCCGGCCGGATCTGTATCTGTCGCTGGCATTGTGCTGGCAGGTCCATTAGGTACGCTACTTGAGTAATCCCATGTAAAGAACGGGTCCGGGTAATAGTATGCCCCTGCAGAGTAATGAGTGTGCGGCGTACCCGTTACTGGATTAATAACACCACGAATCCCGGCAGGCGTCGAGGGCCAAATCATAGTTGCGTAAGCGATCGGCGTCGAAAAGTCGAAAGTCACTCCATACTCGCCGTCGGGGCCGGCCGAAATGATCAATGGAACTAGCGTGCGCGGCTGCCAATCGGTTGGAATCGCTGGGTTGATTACGCGGTATCGCCAATCTGTCTTAACAGGATCCATCGCATCCGAATCGGCGTAGCGAACTAAATCGCCTGGATAGCCAGCTGGCCAGCGAATCCATGAAACCGGCCTGCTCCATGCATCCAAAAACTCGAGCAATCCGTCTTGGTCAACATCACCGACTTCCGAAGGCCGAAAGTACTCGAGGGCACTGGACCCACCAAAGTTGCAAGTCGATATCAACAGGTACAGAAGCTCGCTGCTTTGAACTGCGGCATTCCACTGAGCCAAAGTGTTAGTCGTAAGCGGCGCAACCGGTACACCTGCGCCAAGCGGTCCTGCGGGAAGAACGTCAAGGTTGAAACTTGACCAGCTCGCAACGCCGCGAGACTGAAGCGAAATGAGTTCATTTCTCAGCGTGTTGTAGAGTAGACCATAGCCAGGCGGAATCGCGCGGGGCAACTTACTTGAAGTGATGCCACTGCTCGTATTGTGCTCAATCGTGTATTGAGTGGGTGGATAAATCAGATCCGAGATACGATCAGGCATTTCCATACGCATTACATCGCGCTGGACAACCATCTTTACACGCGCCGCCTCGCGAGGTGCGACTGGGTAAACTCCGCCAACGGGCATTGTGAGAGCAGGGTCAAGCTGAACGTTTATAGATTTGTATCGGTACTCTTCCCACTTCTGTAGTAATATCTCATTGATCTTCTGGACTGTACCGCGCGTCTTCGCTACCTTCGCATCCGTCTGCGCACCGAGCAACGCATACAGCACCATGCTGGCCATGATCCCGATAATGGCAATCGCAGCCAGCAATTCCACTAAGGTGAAACCGTTCCGTTTTTGAAATTTTTTGAAATTCTTAAACATCAGCAGTCTTCCTGAATCGTCTATCTGTCTCTTTTTGAAACTAATGTCTCTAGATGGAACAGATAAGTACCGTTTTCTCGGTATTAATCTGATGAAGCAAAAGCTATGCCATCACTATTAGTTCGCAAGCGCGTCCCCGAGCGTACCCTCAGAGAAATTCGTTGCATTGTCCAGCTGCGCACTTGGTACACCTGCTGCCTCGACATAGTTGCCTGGTCCAGTTTGAGCTGCAGGCGTGAGCGTAATGTTCAACGCACTTCCAGAAGGATATCGGAAAAACTGAGGTGTACCGGAATTCGGTAAGCCAGTGACGCCACCATATAGGTCATCGAGTCCAGCAGAAATAATCTGGAAGCCTTTGTCTTCTGCGTATTTGTAATATGCGTCAGGCGCGGTTGCTTGAGTTACGTTGGTGTTCACCGAATCCGACTTGTATGGGCGAGCAACGCCCGCGTCTACGAGTGTTGGTTGGTAGTAGTTAAAATAGAGACCTGATGCTCCTCCTGGAACGAACGCATAGGTGCGGCTCTCGAAGTAAACCAACGGCATAGCTTTGCCTGCAGGACGGTATACGGGAAGCAGATCATTCACTCCGGCGGAATACAACTGCGCTTCATCGGTGGATACAGTTGCTCCACTGGAAGCGTCAATAGTCAATTGCGATTCTTTGAACTCAAAGAAGGCGCCAGTTCGCTCAGTATTGTATTGATAAGTGGTTGTGGACGGCACTAAACTTAAAGGACCACCACTACCCGTAAATGGCTGAATCGGATTACTGCTATAACCACCGAGGCAGAACACCAGCGCTTCGGCAGGATCCATTACGGCAGCGCCCGTCGCTGGGGCTTGCGGCAGTGTGCCTGCTGAGTTCGCGTTGGCGTACAGTGCAGTGAATTCGCTTGCCTGTATTTGCGGAAAAATCTTTCGGAAGTGTCGTTCCCAAACAGCTTGGCTTGAGCCGTCAGGCGGGAAGTCGCCGTACTTGTTCTTGTATTGCTGAACAGCCCCCTCAATGGCTTGCACTTCAAGCGCGATCGCCCGCTTTCTAACAGTCCGCAGCGCCATATTCACCGCCGGCACGACCAGCCCGACTAAGATCCCGATGATCGCTACGACCATGAGGATTTCTACCAGGGTAAAACCGCTGCGGTTCAGACGGTGTCGGTTTTCGATTCTGCGGATTTGCATGAGGTTCTACCCTTTTTGAAAATTTTCCAAGTGCTTCGTTTTTGAAAAGTATGAACTTGTAAAACTGAGGCAGAATCCAAATCCGCACTCAGTCCTCCCCGTACAAGCCCAAAACACTCGTATGCATTTTTTGAACCGGTTTCTTACGAAACCAGCTACGTTTCATTTTGTTTCGGCCGGGTTCTCGCGAAACCGGCGACGTCCAACACGGTAAGTTTCAAACACGGTGCAGTACACGGTGCAGTACACGGTGCAGTACACGGTGCGTTGCACGCACCCTACGCCAAACTTGTGATCATGGCGACCAGCGGCATGAACAACGAAATCACAATAAAGCCGACCGCCACACCCAAGAACACAATCAATATCGGCTCAATCAGGCGCGTCAATCCTTCCGTCATCACACTCACTTCGTCGTCATACGTATCAGCGACTTTGTAAAGCATCGTGTCCAACTCACCGGTCTCTTCACCTACGTCAACCATGTTCACCACCAACTCGTCAATCACCCGAGCCTTCATCTTCATCAAGTAAAAAGCAACCGCAAAAACGGCGCCCAAACCCGTCATGAACGCTCCGACTTGAAGCAGTGACTCCATCGAGCCCTTGGTTGTGCTGCCACCGGCGGTTCGACCGGCCGTCAACGCAACCGACAAGACCATCACGCCTGGGAAAGTACCCATCAAGGCCCAGAAGAACATCGCTAACGGATGAAAACCAGGCGTCGAGTAATCGCGCATCGGTTTGCTGATCACTTCACCTTCACGTATGGCTTCAGTCACCTTGGAAAAAATCCGCTCAAACAACGCATTACCGGCCGTTTCACGAGTAATATTCAACGCTTCCAAAATCGGCACACCGCTCGACACCAGCGTTCCAAGCGTTCGCATGGTCCTCGCTAAAATGTTCTTCTCCATCAACGATCCAAACACGGGCAGCTTTAATAAGTACATATCAAAGCCCATCCTGCCTTGCCGGAACTTGCGGACCAACTTGGTCAACAACCAATAACAGAACGGAATCAAAATTAACAGGAACCAATACTGCACGATGTAATCGCTCATCGCGATCAACAGCAAAGTCGGAGCAGGCAGTTCGAGCCCGAACTCTTGGAACATCTTCTTAAACGTCGGCACGATCACGATCATGATCAAGCAGATAATACCGGCGGCAATGAAGACCACCGCCGCTGGATAAATCAGTGCCCCTTTCACCTTACGCTTGAGAGCTTCGGAGCTTTCCAAGAAGTCCGCAAGACGCTGGAGAATTGTTTCCAAAGCACCACCGGCCTCACCGGCTTTGATCATGTTCACATACAAGCGGCTAAACACCTTAGGCGACTTGCTCATCGCTTCCGATAGCGTCGAACCGGCTTCGATCTCATCGCACGTGTCCATCAAGGCATTCTTGAGCTTGCCGGGCTTGTTGTTGTTCTCCAAGATTTTAAGGCTGCGAAGAATCGGCAACCCGGCGTCTTGAAGAATCGACAACTGGCGAGTGAACGCGCAAATATGCTTGGTCTTAGCACCGCCCATCGCAAAGGGGCGTTTCGTCTTCTGCCCGGGAGCCGCTTTGGCTACCCCCTTCTTAACCTGAATTTTGGTTACGAAATAGCCCATCTGACGGATCGTCGTAGAGGCTTCATTTTCGTCAGCCGCTTCGATGACGTCTTTGATCTCTTGGCCAGTTGCGTCCATCGCCTCGAATTGGAAAGTAGGCATGGCATGGTCCCTTAAAATAGGCTTTAGGCTGTAGGCTTTAGGCTATAGGTTTCAATATCTTCAATTCGCGTACTCGTACTCAACTTCTGCGGGACGAGTATTCGAAACACTTTTTCAATTCACACACTTCATTGTCAAGCTTAAGCTTTTGAATCTGAAATTTGGCATTTCAAATTTGGCATTTCAATTTTGACATTTCAAATTTCAAATTTGAGATCTCGAATCTAAGATCTGCCTCAAGCCTACTCCTGAATCGTTTCTCGCAAAATTTCATCAGCAGTGGTCACACCTTGATAGGCAAAATTCATTCCATACTGCCGCAAGGTGATCATTCCAAAATCTGTCGCTCGGTTTCGCAGTTCATCCGTGGTGCAGTTTTCCATAATCATGTCGCGGAGCGAGTCGTTCATAATCATCAGCTCAAACAGACCCACGCGACCTTTGTAGCCGGTGTTGTTGCAGGCATCGCAGCCCTTGCCACGATAGAATTTCTGATCGCCCAGTTTCTTCATGTCGACTCCCAAGTCCATCAAGATTTCGGGATTGACTTCGGTCTCTTCACGGCACTTGCTGCAAATACGACGCACCAGACGTTGAGCCAAGATGGCTTCCACACAAGCCGTAATCAAGAACGTCGGGATACCCATATCCTTCATACGCGTGATCGTGCTCGGAGCATCGTTGGTGTGCAATGTGCTAAACACCAAGTGACCGGTCAGCGAGGCTTGCACAGCGATTTCAGCTGTTTCCAAATCTCGAATTTCACCCACTAGAATCGTGTCCGGATCCTGCCGCAGAATCGCTCGCAAGCAGGATGCAAAAGTAACTCCGATGTCATGATCAATGGGAATCTGAATGATGCCATCGATGTCATATTCAACCGGGTCTTCGGTCGTGATCAGTTTGTCTTCGATCGAATTCAGTTCGCTGAGAGCCGAGTAAAGTGTGGTCGTTTTGCCGGAACCTGTCGGGCCGGTTACGAGCACAATACCGTTGGGTCGATCGATGAGTTTGCGGAAGGTTGAGAGCATGACTTCGTTCATGCCCACGTTGGCCAAGTTCAGCGACACCACCGAGCGGTCAAGAATCCGCATAACGGTGCTCTCACCGAACATTGTCGGCAGCACGCTCACTCGCAAATCCACTTGGTGACCACCCACCATCAATTCAATACGACCGTCCTGAGGCATGCGACGTTCAGCGATATCAAGGTTCGCCATAACTTTGATACGTGTCGTAATGGCGAATGCCAAGTGACGCGGCGGAGGCACCATTTCATAGAGCACACCTTCGGCTTTGATCCGAATGCGAAACTCGTCTTCAAACGGTTCGAAGTGAATATCCGCCGCGTGATCCTTAATCGCCAGCAACAACACCATGTTTAGCAGCTTGCGAACCGGCGCGCTATCAGCCAGGGCTTCAGCGTCGGTCAAGTTGAACTTGTCACCGGTCAGCTTCGAAGCCGCGGCGAACAACTCGGAGTCATTGGCCAAGTCAGCGACAACTCGTTCAAACGTATCCAAGTCCGACGAATAGTGCTTATCGATGGCCGCAAGGATATCGCGTTCGCTCGAAACCACCATCCGAATGTGGTAACCCAAGAAGGTTCTCAATTCGTCTTGGATCGTCAAGTTCTGAGGATCACAGGTAGCGACTGTAAGCGTGTCGCCGTCAAAGTGTACCGGAACAATTCGGTACATCTGAGCCATGGTTTCGGTGATCTTGTCCAAGACGTCGGGGGGCAGCTGAACATCGGCCAACTGAATGGTCTGCATCCCCAACTGTTCAGCCAAAGCTTGCGACAGCTGATCCTCGGTGATCAGCCCCATATCTTCGGCGATCTTGCCTAGCAGGGCTCCCGGTCGTTGCTGCTGCTCGTCGAGCACGACCTCGAGCTGCTCATCGGTGATGAAGCCCATGTCGACAAGGATTTGACCGATTCTGCGAACTGCCATGATGATTCCAAAGTCTTAGTGTAGCTTGGACCCATTTGTCCCGAGCGTTTCTTGGTTGGTTCGTTGATTGTCTGTTCGTTCGTTATCTGTTCGTTCGTTATCGCTGACGGACGCTCGGGACAAATGGTCCCAAGCTACGTGTCCCAAGCTACGGGTACGTTAATGCTCAGCCGACTCTTCGACCGCAGCTCCGGTATCTTCCAATCCGCGACGGGCGTTCACAATGCGTTTTGCCAAATCGTCCGGCCGATGGCTTTTTGCCAAAATGTCTTCAACCGTTACTTTGCCTTCTCGCCAAAGGTTAAACAGCGTGTCATCCATCAGCGTCATACCGAACTTGGCACCGGTTTGAATGGCTGAATTAATACGGAACGTTTTGTTCTCGCGAATCAAGTTCGCGATACCCGGTGTAACGACCAGAACCTCATACGCGGCAACGCGTCCGCCGCCGATCTTTGGCAACAATGTCTGAGCGACCACACCGATCAGCGACGTACTCAGCTGAGTGCGGATTTGATCCTGAAGGTTTCCAGGGAACGCGTCAATGATTCGGTTTACCGTTCCTTGCGCGCTGTTGGTATGCAACGTACCAAACACAACGTGGCCCGTTTCCGCAGCGCTAATCGCCGCTTGAATCGTTTCCAAGTCGCGCAGCTCACCGACCAGAATCACGTCAGGGTCTTGGCGCAACGCGCGGCGAATGGCCTCGGCAAAACTAGGTACATCGACGCCGACTTCGCGCTGATTGATGGTCGATTTTTTATGCTCGTGATAGAACTCGATCGGATCCTCGATAGTGATGATATGATGGTCATGCGTCTCATTCAGAAAGTTCACCAAGCTAGCCAGTGTGGTACTCTTACCTGATCCCGTCGGACCGGTCACCAACACCAACCCGCGCGGACGCTGAACCATCTTCACGACAGAGTCCGCCAAACCGAGCTGCTCGGGGGTCAGCTTGTCGTTCGGAATCTGCCGCAACACCATCGAGATGTTGCCGCGCTGTTTGAAAATTGAAACGCGGAATCGAGCCAACCCTCCGAATGCGAACCCAAAGTCCGAACTTCCCGCTTCTTGCAATTCGCGTTGGCAGCGCTCTGGCGCAATACTCTTCATCAGCGCCATGGTGTCCTCAGACTCGAGGACCTTCGTTTCCAGTTTTCGCATTCGCCCATGCAAACGAAAAACCGGAGGCTGGCCCACCACAATGTGAATGTCGCTCGCACCCTGCTTCACGCAAGCTTGCAAAAGTTTATCAATGAGAACGGTAGCCATAATTCATTCATTGAAAAAAGGGAAAGCGAAATGAGTTTTACACTCACTGCAGGTCTCGGCATGATATCGAAGAGCCTGCGATAAAACATAGCGGTTAAGGCGATCTTTTGGCCATTAAGCACTTTGCACGAGCCTTCGTAACCGGCTGCGATGATTGCAAGCTAGGAAGCTCTCGCTTACCCTCGCTTACGCAGCGGGTTAATGTGGCCAATCCTTCGTTGAACACACAATAAGGGGTGCAAATGCTATCAAACGCAAGATCGTATTATTAAAAGACAAGATTCTTGGAAAAGTCGGAACGCGCGATAACGAATAAATAAGGTTGTGCGCCCGTCAGTAGCATCATAGTCCAAAGACAGCAATTTCGTCCACGAATCAGCTCATATTGCTCGTCAAAAACCAACCCTTACGGGCGGTTGCGCCAGGTCTAAGACTGTTTTTTCTAACCGGCAGCAACGACCCCCTTGCCGTCGCGAAGTTCCTTGAAGACGATTTCAAGTGCGACCGTATCCTGCTCGGATTTCTTCGCAGAGCGGTACACCTCTTCTAGAGTGGTATGGCCTCGAAGCACTTTTCGGACCCCGTCACAGAACAGAGTTGTCATTCCTTCCTTAATAGCTTGTCGAGCGAGTTCAATGGTTGATTTGTTCTGGAAAATCATCTCTCGAATCTTGCTGGTCACTACCATCAGTTCGTAAATCCCCATCCGTCCACGGTAGCCCGTCTTCTGGCAGTAACCACACCCCTTCCCCTTCGTGAAGGTCGCTTTTTCAGCTACGTCGGGTGGTATTCCGGCGTCCGCGAGAACACTTTCCGGTAGCTTGACTTGTGTCTTGCACCGCTTGCAAACTGTCCGCACTAAGCGTTGTCCCAGCACGGCAACCACTGAGCTAGCCACCAAATAGCCCGGTACACCCATGTCAGTCATACGTGTAACGGCACCGGGCGCATCGTTCGTGTGTAGTGTACTGAATACTAAGTGTCCAGTCAAAGATGCCTGGATACCCATCGATGCGGTCTCAGTATCTCGCATTTCACCCACGAGGATAATATTGGGTGCCTGACGCAACATCGCCCGAATGATACGCGCAAAATCGAGCCCAATGTTGTGTTTCACTTCGACCTGATTTACCCCTGGGAGGTAGTACTCGACAGGGTCTTCTGCGGTGATGATCTTCTTGTCAGGTCGATTCATCGCGTTGAGTGCCGCGTAGAGGGTCGTCGTCTTACCCGACCCGGTGGGACCGGTGACTAAGAAAATACCGTTAGGGCGTTTGATAACATTGGTAAAAATCTTGAAGTCGCGTTCGCTGAGCCCTAGCTGTCGCACCCCCACCTTAATGTTGTCTTTATCCAGCAATCGCATAACGGCGGATTGGCCGTGATTCGTGGGAATAATACTGACTCGCAGGTCGAGCTCCTTTTCCCCCACGGTGACTTTGATTCGACCGTCCTGAGGGCGTCGTCGTTCGGCGATGTCCATTTTGGCAAGAATCTTGA
>JANNNN010001218.1:0-7721 GCA_031398555.1 Planctomycetia bacterium
GTGAAGTCGAGGTCCGTATTTCAGAAGGTCAGAACGCAGCGGCGGTTGACTTGTTTCCCGAGCGACATGCTATCCATGTGTTGGAAGCGTATGGTCGAGCCTTTGGAACGTTGCCACAATCCCCGGAGGATTATTCGGAGAGTCAACGAGCTTTTTTGCGTCAGGCAGTTAAAGAGCTGTCTAACGATGGAAAAGTGATCTGTGTCCGCTTGGCTTTATTCGCCGAGATCATGAAATCGAAATCTTGGACTCTCGAAACTTTGAAGCTGGTTGGGGGTGCGAGCGGGGTGGGACTTAAATTCTTGGAAGAAACATTCAGCGGGGTCGCCGCGCCACTCACATATCGCTACCACGAAGAGGCTGCACGAAAGTCGCTTCGCCTGCTGCTACCTGCGCCTGGCCAGAGTATTCGCGGACACACAAAGACGAAAGAAGAATTAAATATCGCCTCCGGGTATCCGATTGGATCCAAAGACTTTCAGGAGCTGATGACGATCTTGGATACTGAAGTTCGCTTGGTAACGCCGAGCGACTCGGTTGAGCGACGGAACGAAAAAGAGAAACTACTTCAACAGGAATTAACCGCTGGTCGCTATCAGTTGACGCACGACTACTTGGTCAATTCACTGCGAACGTGGCTTACGCAAAAGCAGTTGGAATCGCGCCGTGGTCAGGCTGAATTGCTCCTCGCCGAACGCGCCTCGCTGTGGGCGTCCAAGCCTGAGAACCGTTACTTGCCTACGCTCGGCGAGCACTTTCGCATCCGCTTGCTAACTGATGGCCACAGTTGGACTGAGTCTGAGAAGGGAATGATGTTTCGCGCTCGCAGCGTTCACGGCATGCGTTTGGCCGGATTGGGGTTGTTGATTGCGATTTGCGCTGTTTGTGGAGTCGGTTTTCAGCGATACCTCAACGAGCAACGGGAACAATTGAAAGCCGAATCCTTGGTGAAAGTGTTAGTTAGCGGCGACCTTAGTGAGATCGAAGAGACCATCCGCTTGCTGAACCCGCTACGTCGGTGGGCAGATCCGATCATGCGTGAAGGTCTGAAGGCGGCAGATGGGAGCAAAGAAAAGCTTCGGCTTTCCTTGGCACTGAATAACGATTCTTCGCTCGCCAAAGCCTACCTTATCGACGAAGTCCCGAAGCTAGATCTCGACGAGTTTTCACTTACCTTAAAAAGGTTGAATCCTGATGAGGCGTCCGTGGAATCATTTTGGAAAGTTGCGTTGGACGATGCGCGCCTCACCAGACAGCGGTTTCAAGTTGGCTGCGCCTTGGCAGCTTGTGCACCGAGCGATTCTCGTTGGGATAATTTTCGCGAACAATTGTTACTCTATCTAACCTCGGATGACACGACTGTACCCGCTCGACAGTTGAACGCACGGATCGACTCGTTGACGCCGGCCCGCGATCAGTTCACTGCGATTTTGATGGATGCACTGAGGGAGGTCAACAAAAGTAAAATAGTTCGAGATCGCTCAGCTACGGCGCTCGCCAGATTCTTGGCCGACCGCCCGCAGGGGCTAGTGGATGCGTTACTACTTTGCCGGCGACGAAGCGAACTAGAGCCGCTGGTCGCAGCTATGTCCGAATCTGAACTGCAAACGGAGGTCGTGACTCGACTGGAGACAATCGCGAATGAGAGTTCACAAACAAAGCCAGGATTTTCATATGAGCCCTTGCATCATCAGATCGCGATTGCAACAGTGACGTTGGCTTACTTCGGTAAGATCGAAGCACTGCAGCAAGCATTGGCAAGGCCCAAGAACAAGGAGCAGTGGAATCCGTCGCAGCGAAGCTTGACAAAGCATTACCTCTCAGAATTGACCGTCGATCCGAACTCGGTCTTGGAAGCACTCGCCGTTCCTGCGCTGGAACGGGAGTCCAAACGGGAACTGGTTGAAGTGCTGGGACGGCGCGGCGTTGGGGGGTTGTCAGTGGATCAGGTCGATGCAATCCGCAGCAAGTTAAAACGGCTCTTTATGGAGGAACTTGACCCTGGAATCCATCAATCGGCGGCATGGGCCTTGGTGCAATATGGAGTGACACCTGAAATAAATCCTATCCGTTTGTCCGATCGCAGTAACACAATGCTTGAGAGCCTGCACGACTATGGGTCTTTGATACAGGCCCAAGAGCGAGCTAGAGACGAGGCATTGAAAGGAGTCGACGAGCGTCGAGAAAAGTGGTTTGGAGGCTTTGAAGAACAGATGCAAAATACTCAAGATCTCTTGGATGACCCGTCACTCGAATTTCGACTTTGGGTGGAGAATGCACAGCACGTGGCGGTGCGAACGAGCTTGGACGATCAAACTGGAATGAACCCTCAGATTGCGAATCTAAAGATCGCGGCTGGAGTTCTGGGAAATTCCATTGAACTGGATGGACGCTCATCGATCGAATTCGGTGATGTAGCTCAATTCGAACATGACCAACCATTTTCGTACGGCGGTTGGCTAGCCAGTCGGGAGCGCAAATCGTGGGCGGGGGTTCTTTCGAAATTTAGCACCGAAAATGATTATCGCGGCTTTGACCTTTGGCTCAACGGAAATCGATTCGCCGCCCACTTCGTTCACGGCGAGCCATCCGGTTACATAAAAGTTACTACCGACCAACCACTACCTTTGGACAAGTGGTATCATGTCTTTGTGACCTACGATGGCAGTTCAAAAGCGAGTGGGCTCACCCTCTACGTCGACGGAGTAAGTGTACCTACCTCGGTAATCGTGGACACCCTTGAAGGTACCATCCAGACCGACGCGCCGTTAGTAATCGGTTCTCGCCACAAAGGCTATTTTATGAGCGGCTGGCTTGACGATTTGCGAGTTTACAAACGCAAGCTTTCGCCAACGGATGTGCGAACGATTTACGACTCTTCAATCGCCAAAATTCTGCAAGTTCCTGAAGTTGAAAGATCACCCGAGCAAAGGAATGTAGTTGAACGCGCGTACAGCGATCAGCCCACTTTCGAAATTGATTCGAAACTGCGAAGGTTGCGTCAATCGCGTGAAGATTTGACACGTGATGATTGGACTGGGCGGCGACGATGGTTTGTCAACGGACAGCGACAGCAATTCAGCGTCCTGCCTTCCACCTTGGCAGTGGCAAAGGAACCGACAGTCGCTTACGACTTTGCGATTGGTGCCCACGAAGTCACTATCGAGCAATTTGAGAAATCCGGCATCCTCTTCCCCAAGGACCCTGACCCGGATGAATCGACACGCTGTCCGGTCCATCGCGTGAGCTGGTTTGACGTTGCGCGTTATTGCAACTGGTTGAACGAACAGGAAGGCATTCCCAAAGAACAATGGTGTTTTGAACCGAACAGCGCTGGGGCATACAGTTGGGGAATGGTGCTCAAACCGAATTTCCGAGACTTGAGTGGCTATCGCTTACCAACCTGGGAAGAACTCCAGTATGCGGGACGAAACGACTCGGACTCACGTTTTTTCTTTGGCGAGCCCGGGGAGTTGCTCAATGAGTATGGATGGTATGCCGGGAATGCAGTTGGCGTGTCAAAGCCGGTCGGTCTGCTAGTTCCGAATGGTTTGGGAATTTTTGACATCCACGGAAATGTTTGGGAGTGGACTTTGGACGTCGAGGGGGCTGAGCGAGATGGAAAGCTGGGTCCGGGCTGCCATGCGAAGCTGAGGACAGGAGCAATTAACAGCGCAACCCAAATCGTCTCATTTTACAGCTTTGCCGATCACGGCTGTGACCACCACGGACACTTCTTCGGCTTTCGGTTGGCCAAGAGCATTCCAACACAATAAAAAAAGTAGGCACGATCTCGGTATCTTCAGTAGCTCGCACGAAACCGAATGTGTTGTTGCAAGTTGGACGACTATTGATGCAGCGACACGCTGGTCGCGTTGGTGGTAATGCACTTTTCGTTAGCAGCCTCAAGGCTGGAATGCAACCGTTCGCTCGGACAAATGGTCCCAAGCGACGATCGTGCTCTCGGAACGGCGAATTGATTGACTTCCGTGCCCTTTTGAGGCGGCGGACGGCGTTGACGAAAGTCGCTGTTGTGTTAGATTTTGAGCTTGTTTTTGCGGGCTAAGTTCGCGATTTCGGCACCAGTGAACCTTGATTTTGTTGGAGAAATTACAAATGGCTTATGAAGTAACGCTGATCACTGGTGACGGTACGGGTCCGGAATTGTCCGAGGCTGCGAAAAAGTGCGTCGATGCGACCGGCGTGAAAATCAACTGGGATGTTCAAGAAGCGGGCATCGACGTAATGGCCCGCCTTGGAACTCCGATTCCTGACAGCACGCTCGCCAGCATCCGCCGCACAAAGTGTGCCCTCAAAGCCCCGATCACAACGCCTGTCGGGAAAGGTTTTCGCAGTATTAATGTGTACTTGCGTCAGGAACTCGGCCTGTTCGCTTGTATCCGGCCATGCAAAGTCTACCCAGGCGTACGGACATTCTTCAGCGAGTGCGGCGTCGACCTCGTCATCGTTCGCGAGAACACGGAAGACTTGTACGCTGGTGTCGAATTCGAAGCCGGCAAGCCTGAGACCGAACAGTTGATCAAGTTCATCAACGGCCTTCCTGCCGATCGCAAAATTCAAACCGGTTTTGAAGAGACTGGCGTTTCGATCAAGCCCATTAGCATTTCGGGTACGACTCGAATTGTTAAGTGCGCCTTTGATTACGCTCGTGAAAATGGTCGCAAGAAAGTGACCGCGGTTCACAAAGCTAACATCATGAAGTACAGCGACGGACTTTACCTAAAGACTGCGACTGAAATTGCCAAGCAGTATCCTGAAATCGAATTCGAAGAGCGCATCGTCGACAACATGTGCATGCAATTGACGCAAAAGCCCGAGCTGTATGACGTGTTGGTGCTGCCTAATTTGTACGGTGATATCGTTAGCGACTTGGGTGCTGGCTTGATCGGCGGATTGGGAATGGCTCCAGGTGCAAACCTCGGTCCGAACGGCGCCGTTTTTGAAGCGACTCATGGTAGTGCTCCGAAATACAAGGGCTTGAACAAAGTCAATCCGACTGCGTTGATTCTGTCCGGCATGTTGATGCTTCGTCATTTGGGTGAAATGGATGCTGCCCAGCGATTGGAAGACGCAGTGGCTGCTGTGATTGTTGAAGGTAAACATGTGACCTATGACATGAAACCTGATCGCAACGATCCAACCGCTGTCGGAACACAAGAGATGGCCGCCGCCATCTGCGCCAAGATGGCCTGAGTGTCGCACAATTGTCCCAATTGTGCTCACCTAAGATTACATTGTGCCCACCTAAGATTAAATTGTGCTCACCTAAGATTACATTGTGCTCACGAATCCGACGAATTCGTGTGCCACTGGCACGGCCGGCAAACCGGAGACAGCGACTTTCCAATCCGAATGAGTCACGGGTGTCACGGATCGTTGCATCTAAGTGGCCGGAGTAACCAATCGATAAGTTGCTATAGTCGTCAAGCGTCAACAGCAATCATGGGTTAGGGACGAGGGATACGGCTTAATGAGTTTCTTATTGATTGGATGTCGATTGCTTCGAAACCCGCGGCTAGCGCCGTCGGCTCACTAAAGCGGCGGCGAGCGCCGTTATTAACACCCGCGGGCAACTGCAAGGAAATCAGTAACAGTGGCTGCTTTGCGAGAACTGATAACGAATCCAAAGGCGAGCTTGCTGGTCGTGTGCTTACGGCAACTGCTCTGGCTTGCAAGTTTTCCTTACTGGGTCGCGATCTCGGCTCGAAATCTGGCTTATCGACTTGGCTGGAAAAAATCGTTTCGTTCACCACGGACGGTCATCTCTGTCGGCAATCTTTCAGTTGGCGGAACTGGCAAAACGCCTACAGTAGCATGGTTGGCTCAGTGGCTGCGCGAGCGTGATCTGCGAGTCGCCATTCTCAGTCGTGGTTACGGGCAACTTGATAGCGGACAGAACGACGAAGCGCTAGAACTCGAGTTGCAATTGCCCGACGTGCCACATCTTCAGCACTGGGATCGAATTGCTTCGGCTCAATTGGCTGACGAGGAACTCGACATGCAAGTGTTGTTGCTCGACGATGGTTTTCAGCATCGTCGTTTAGCCCGCGATCTCGACATTGTGCTCATCGATGCCAGCGAATCGAAGCTTGCGTTGCGATTGCTGCCCGGCGGTTTGCTGCGTGAACCGTTTTCAAGCCTTCGTCGGGCTCAAGTCGTCATCTTCACCCGCTGCGATCAAGCCACGCCGGAAGCAATAAATGCGTTGCGTCAAAGCGTACTGAGCCACAATCCGCAGATCACCATTGCCCACGCTTCGCATCGTCCCGCTCGAGTGGATGTGTATTCGTCGGACTCACTTTCGCTTGAAGAACTCGAGGGCAAACGCGCTATCGCCTTCTGCGCGATCGGCAGTCCTGGTTCGTTCTTTGCAACGCTAACATCCCTGGGCATAGCACTAGTAGACCAACGCACATGGCCCGACCATCACGCTTATTCTGCCGACGATGTGCAACAACTTATTGCATGGACCGAGCAGACGAATGACATCGATTGGGTTCTTTGCACCCGCAAAGATTGGGTCAAACTTCAGATGGGCAAAGTTGGTAGCGTTAAGCTCGGAGCACTTGTGGTGGAGCTTGAACTAACCGAAGGCCGCGAGATACTTGAGCAGCAATTAGTGTCCGTGGTGAGCAGTATGTGCTAGTTTTGATGCCGTGCTGTTCTGCTTTTGTGCGCGACTGGCTGGGCCAGTGAACCGGAGCATTGGTGCTCGAGTCAGGTATGTCGTCTCGATGCTGGGCGGCAAGCAATAGAAGATGCCGAAGTTATCAATGTGGGCCGTTAGAAGAGTTGCGACGCCTTGGGCTTCACCCATTTTGCACTCAATCCCTAGTAGGACCAAAGGATAGCACACAATTTAACTGCGGCGGTTTTTCCCAAAAGCGTCAACAATTGGTAAGGCTAATAGATTGCAAACTTACCTACTTCGGTTCACTGGCGAGCCAGTGGCACACCAAGCAATGCGAGATGCATGAAAGCCAGTCGGTGATTCGTTAATGACGAATAATATCCCTCATGGAACGCGATCATCGTCCATCAGAAAATCCGCTCGTGCATTTTCGTTTAGTCTCACCGTCCAGTCCTTTGATGACGAACGGTCGATAGGTTTGACGGAAAGTTTGGCAATGTGGTCGTCCGAGGGTGGAAGAAACACTGTGAATCGTCCGTTGAGATCAGATTTGGCTATCTCCAACTCCGTGAGGCGCTGGGACGCACTAACTTCGTGACTAAGAAAGATTGAGATTCCGGTCGCATTTCGAAGCTTTCCGTCAGCCGCCTTCGCCGTCAAGAGTCCGGGAATTGCAATCGTTGGTTCAATGGTCAAAGTCACGACGTCCTCCTGCATGCCTTCGATAAGCGTTACGCCGAAACCATCGGCGTTCGCAACCCACACAGTTGACATTATGATCGGGCGGTCAATATCGAATTCAGCAATTCCAGCCTCATTGCTGGTCGCAATTGATGGACGCGGCGCCCAGGAGACTTTGGGGCGAAGTTTGACTGCCGTTCCCTGCACCGGTCTACCGCTGTCATCTAGTACTCGGACTCGCAACTTCGGATACCGGGGGATTAAGAAATCGGCTTTTGCGCTTAGTTGCTCGCGTTCAAACCGAACTGAACGGCTATGCAATGCGTCGTCAATGTTTCTCGAGGGTTCTTCCTTCTGGCTGGTCCATCGGGAAACAGGTAGATCATAG
>JANNNN010001272.1:0-10101 GCA_031398555.1 Planctomycetia bacterium
CCTGCATATGAAGGTGTTCACCACAGGACAGGTCGCGAAGATCTGTAAGGTGGCCCCTCGAACCGTAAGTAAGTGGTTCGACTCCGGCCGGCTAAAAGGATATCGCATTCCGGGTTCGCAAGACCGTCGAATTCCGCGCGAATACCTCATCAAGTTCCTCAAAGAGCATGGTATGCCTTTGGGTGATCTTGAAGATGAAGCAATGGCCAAAGTCTTAATCGTTGCTCAAGACCAAGTGTTGATTGAGAACCTCAAGCGGGAACTTCCGCCAGAGCGCTCATTCAAAGTTGGTACAGCGGCAAGCGGCTTTGAGGCGGGCATCCAAGCTGAGAGTTTCCATCCAGATTGCATGATCGTAGACTTCTCGATCGGCAAAGTGGAAGCGCTCCAGATTTGTCAGAACCTGCGAAAGAATAGTGACTTTACCGAGATCATTTTGATTGCTCTGCTGCCAGACGATGGACAGACATTCAGCTTCGATCGCTCGGCCATCAACGAGACCTTTAAGAAGCCGTTTGACGCTCGCCTCTTGGCCGAACGTCTACGAACTCTGATTGGTAGCAAGAAAGAACTGGTCTAAAGCTTTACAGCTTTAGCTCAGTTCTCTGAAGGTCCCGCGATTCGGTAAGTCCCCGAAGTACGGTCAAACAAAGCCCATGCGTCTCCCGCGACGCGTGGGTTTTTTCGTAGGATGGGACCATTTGTCCCGTCCGAACTATATTTGTTTTTCTATACAAATTAGCACCGAAAGTAGTCAGCCCGGGACAAATGGTCCCAGGCTGCGGGTCTCGGCCGCCTAATCAAACTTACCCACTGCGAACCTAAACGAAAGCTCGTCACTGAGGAGTTTTCGCAATTTCAATCGAGATTCCGGTGTCAGCGTGGCAACAACTTCACTTGACTTTCCCCCTTCGGCAGATCAAAGCAAATGGTGAGCGTTGTTTCGCTTCGAAAATACGTATTGGCTGTCAACAAAGCTCGCGAGGCAACGGGCAGTATCTCGAGCCTGCGATCCGCTTGCTCAAGCACGATTTTTTCAAGTGTGTTCGTCGGTTTCATTTGCAATGTAAAATCAGGGCAGGAATACGGGGCCTTCAGTTGAAGCGCGCGATCAAGGACTTCGATCTTTGTAAATTCCTTCGCCGTCCAGTAGCGACCGATTTCGCTGATCTTCATCCAACGAGTTTCGTCCTTGAACCGTCTTTCAAGCGCGAGCACCACGTTTTGAAACTGCTTGTAACCAGTCTGCAATCCGTTGCAATACAAGCCCGGCCAATGACAAAGCATGACTGCCGGTTCACGTCGTTCAATTAGTTCGACCATGCGACCATTACTTGCGTCATCGTTGCAATATAAGTGGCCCTGGCTTTCGACAACGCCGTCCCAGCCTCCGAACCAATCACCCGTACCAGCTGGAACATTGACGGTAAGTGTCGGTGAATCGGTGCCTGCGCCTTGCATATTTTCAAACTTTGGGAAAACGCTTTCCTTTTCCAATGAGACGTACTTGAAGTAATGCGGTAGGTCCGTTCCATAAACGTCCCGTACCGCTTCAAACACGGCCTGCGGCAATTTCTGCTTGACCTTGTTTCCGAAACCGCCCGGCGTCGTGACGCCTTCACACGGCAAGTCGCAATTCTTCAGAATTCGCAGCGCATACGCCAAATACTCGGTGAGTTGATCAACACTGATATCCGTTTGTGGAAAGGAATTTTCCATCGTTGCGGCCGATATTTCGGCATGCGGCCGACCAGTCTTTAAATCAATCACTCGCGTGTGTGTAATCATTTCGGGATGGATATCCCAGCGCGGCACCATCAGCTCGCGGACCAAATGCAAACTATCCTGCAAGGCTTTCCGCGACCAACCCGGCAACTCGCGGTCCAGCCAACCGACGCACGCCGGATAAGGCACGATACTGTACTTGCCACGAACATCATGTTCCGCGCACCACAAACCAAAGTCGCGCACAAAACTATCGGGAATCTCTGAGGGCCAATCGCGCCATGGCTTTTTGTATTCGTCGCGATCTGGCAACGCAGTTGCAAACTGCGGCATACAGAACTTGCCCATATTCACCAAACAAGTTGAGTCGTCGATGATGAACGACAGTGGAACTCGACCGCGCGGCAAATCCACAGAGACCTTCACTTTGTTGGCCTGGGGCTCTTGAGCGCTCGTAGAAGTGGATGACACGCTAAACGCTAGTCCTGTTGCCGTTGACATTGCAGCGGCAGTCGACACCTGCGCAAACTCGCGACGATTGAGCATTAATGTTCTCCAAAAAGGGCGCCTTGGTTTCACGACGTATTGTAGTTTATTCTAGTCTAGTGTCGGCGGCGTAAAGACATTCGAGGCGGTGCGGCGAACGGGTACCAGTCGATATCCTTTTTGACGAACAATAAGCAAAACCAACGCCGTGAAAAGTCCTGTGAAGAAGATCTGCAAAACGATGACGAAGACCATAAGTTGGTAAGGTCGGGCCAGTCCAATTATATTTAGCGAAGCGAAGATCAGGCAGGTAACGAGTGCAAAGAAAATCCAACCCCCCCTGCTTTGCTTTCCCAGTCCTAGGCAGTTCGTTGCAATCACCATATTCAGGATGGACAATACGATGGCCACCGCACTAACGAGCATGAGAGCGTTTGTGTTCGTCCAGTCACTTCCAGATCTACGGAGCGCCGTCGACAAGGCAGCCACAAATAGGCTGACGAAAATCCATTCACGGATGCTTGAACGCGTTGCTCCTGCGTCGGCAAACTAGGTAATCGTCTCGTTAATATTACATGGCCGGGAGCCGCTCCACCAACACAAATTGGGATACCAAGCGCGAAGTGAAAATTGCCGCAGAGATTATCGAAATAATCACTAAGGCGATTGCTGGTGCAGGGACAAAGACAAAAATATGTCAATCTGATCGCCAGACTATCCGAGGAGTTTTGATTCGTTAACGCACATGCGCATATCCACATACGGTAACATACTTTCAGGGTTGGGAATTTCAATTTCTACTTGGGAGGTGTGCCATGTTAAGAAAGAGACTGCTCGCGTGTATTTCTTGTGCCCTTTGCATTTTGAACATAAGCTCAGGATTGGCATTGAGCCAACAACGAGGTGGCGGCGGGCGGGGTCCACAGACCAGAGCCCGCTATGAGCTTGCGACTCTGCCGGAAGTGCAAAGCGACCTGAAGTTGACCGATGATCAAAAGAAGTTGGCCAAAGATTTACTTGCAAAGCAACGTGAAAAGCGACAGTCGTTCACTCAAGGGGGCGATTTTCAAGCGATGCGCGCCGAGTTGGCAAAAATGAATGCGGAATTGGACACCGAGTTCATGGCCAAGCTCGATGAAAAACAGAACGCTCGTATGCACGGATTGATCGTTCAAGTCAACGGCGTTGCAGCGCTGATGGACCCTGCAATCGCCAAGGCCCTTGGCGTGACTGACGAGCAGATGAAAAAGTTGAAAGCTACCAATGATGCAAACGTCGCCTCACGTCGAGAAGCAATGTCTGGCTTTCAGGATATGACGCCAGAACAACGGCAAGAAGCAATGGTCAAGCTTTCCGAAAAAGAGAACAAGGCGTTGTTAGCAGACGTTGGAGACGACTTGAAGAAGAAGCTTGACGACTTGAAAGGAACAGCCCTAACGGTCGATCAAGCGCCACTGCGTCCAGCTCGCCCAAGCAATTAGTGCGGCCTTGGGTAGTTGATTTTCATGCGCCCCGGGATTCACCAATTAACCTCTGGGCGCTGATGTGCACTTGATCATGATGACAAGCGCGAGTTTATCAGAAACTGGGTTGTAAACTCGCTGAGGTGAAGATGTCTTTGAAAACGGGTCGGACTTGGGAGCCACCCAAACAGCCTTGGGTCATGCGGATGACTTGGTCTGAGTTGTTGTTCGCTCACTGGCCGCTCGATCCGCGCGTCGTTGCTCCCCTTTTGCCAAGCGGACTGGTGCTCGATACACGGGATGGCAACGCTTGGATTGGTATTGTTCCGTTCTTGATGTCGAATGTCGCACCCAGGTGCATGTGCGAGCCATGGAGTTTCGATTTGCCCGGCCAACCACATTTGCTTTTCGCCCAACCGATTACAGTCCACGCATGGACGGCCACTCGTTGCAGTCGACCTCATTTCAGAATATGACGTGCTTGAGGATGGGCAAAAAAATTGAGAGCAGAATTGATTTTTAGTCATTGGCGTAGGGATTATTTTTTGCCTATACATTTTTTTGCCCTATCTTTCTTGCCGCTCCTCTTGGTTTTTATGCGACTTTTGGGAGTTACGAAACAACGAATTTCAGATGTCAAGTCGCTATTTGGGCGTATTCAAGGCGCGTTCCACTTTGTCGTCTGGGTCCGTTGATGCGCCGTGATCGCGCCATAGCCAACGCATCATTTCGGGCATCATCGCACCACCTTGCTTGGTGCCATGCAGTCCGATGCCCCATGAATAGTTGATGTCGTAGCCCTTTTCAGTCATCGCCTCGACTAACCGCACGTTCTGTTTAAACCAGTCCCATTTCTCGTCGTACTGTCCGCCGCGACGCTGACCACGGTTGTCGTTGCGTCCGTCTTGGAAGAAGACACGAATCGGCTTCTTTTCATTTTCACGAATGAGCTCGGTGTAAGCATGACCGCCGCGAATGTTGGTAAAGCTACCAACGATGCTAAGCACTTTGTGAAATTGGTCGGGTCGGTGCCAAGCCACTGTGAATGCCGCGATGGCTCCCGAGCTGGCGCCGCCGATGCCGTGGTGCTTGGCGTCTTTGGAGATGTTGTATTTCTCATAAAGAACTGGCATCAACTCGTCAACGATGACCTGGGCGTACTTATCGTCAAGGGAGTTGTATTCGGTTGGCCTGTTCGTTGCCCGGTCGCCCCAGTCACCTTTGGGCGATGGTTCGGGTTGCTCGGGAGTGCGGCCTGGATTGATGAATACACCGATCATGACGGGAATTTCGCGCCGATGGATCAGATTGTCCATCACGTTCTGAGCTCGCAAGCTTCCCTCGGCATGCATGAACGCTTGACCATCTTGAAAAATCATGAGACTACAAGCGACGCTCGGATCGTACTGAGCAGGAACGTAGACCCAAAAAGTGTGCTGTGTGCCTGGATAGGCTTGGCACGGCAGAACTTGCGCTTCGCCAATCGTTCCCTTTGGAACACCTTCTTGAGCCATCGAGTCGGGACCAAGTTTGTAGAAATCGTCCAGTCCTTGGCTGTGTACCAAATCAAAAGAGCTCAATGAAAGAAAAAGTAACGCAAGGCGGCAAAACGTTCGGTGAAAATAGGTCATGGATAAGCTCACAGAGAGGGTGACAATGTTGACTAGGTAGCGCGTAGCCTAGGCATCCTGCCTGAGTGAGATCCCTAGCTGGTTCACCCCAGGCAAGATGCCTAGGCTACGGAGGACATTGTAAACGGAGCTTGCGGTCAAGAAACGAAAAAAGCGGCGTCCTGCCGCTTTCCAGCATCAATGCTACTGAACGTCACTGCTTATTGTGCCCCCACGCATCCTTGTAGATGCTCAAATCAAAGCGGCCATCCTAGCCAGATACCATCCCTGCCGTACGCATTGATCTGTCATCTAACGGAACAAGATAACGTTCAGTTTGAAAAAAATTTCTACAAAGTCCGTTTAAAACACGAACTTGGGTCGCGATGTGATTGAAGGATTGTCGTTAACAGCCGTGGGTTGTAGCCGTCGCCACGATTGTTCGTTAAGCTCAGTAGCGATCGCTGCCTGTGCTCGATTCATACGCTGCTTCTCAAAACGGTGAAACCCCACATAAAGAGGAGTGGGTTCCGCGTTTTGACTTTTCGCGACTGGATTGGTTTAGGATTGTGCGGGTTTATGACCAACTTGTCAAGCAGTTAGTGACATTTTTTCCACATTTGAATATTGGATCCATGACGTGCAGGAGTTTGGAAGATCAGAGCAGGAGCATGACAGCGGTGAACCGAATCTCCACCTAAACAATGTTCAGTCGAAACGTTTGGATCAGATTCTGACCGATGATGTTTGCCGTCGACTTGGCATTTTCGAGTTGCCTAAGGATTTCCGACTGAGTGTGGTCATTCCCGTCTTCAACGAAGTCAAAACGGTTGTCGAAGTTATAGAACGTGTCCGGCGTACCGGATTACCGCTAGAGATCATTCTAGTCGACGATGGCAGCCAGGATGGGACACGCGAAAAATTGGCGGCACTACCCAATTCGGATGACTTGCGAATTATTTTGCATCCGGCCAATCGAGGCAAAGGGGCCGCCCTGCGAACGGGATTTCAACATGCGACCGGAACAGCCGTTGTCGTCCAGGACGCGGATCTCGAATACGATCCAGATGACTTTCGTTTTCTTGTGCAACCGATTATTGAAGGTGAAGCGGACGTAGTTTACGGCACTCGCTATGGTCACCATGATCGCCAAGTCCCGCCGCTTTGGCACGTATACGTCAATCGTTGGATCACGCGCTTGACCAACTTGCGAACAGGTCTATACCTGAGTGACGTTGAGACTTGCTACAAAGTCATGCGCCGCGAACTGATACAAAAGCTTGCACCAGATCTGAAGGAGAACCGATTCGGCATTGAAATCGAATTAACCGTGAAGCTGATGAAGCTCGGCGCCCGATTCTACGAGCGACCCATTCGCTATCACCGCCGCGGTTTTCACGAAGGGAAAAAAATCGGCTGGCGCGACGGTGTGCGAGCGCTGTACTGCATGTTGCGGTATTGAATAGTTTTTCCGTAGCTGGTTTCGTGAGAAACCGGACGCGTCAGAAATTTTTTAGGTTCATTCGGTTTCTTACGAAACCAACTACGGAAATAAAGTAACAAGGAGTGAGTATTGAATCCGCCTACCGAAGTTGAAAGCGTGCAAGATGCGCCGCTGGCAGGCAAGCGCTTGCACCTGCTCGGTACGTTAGGTGGATTCACAAAGCGTGAGTCATATCAGTTGCTTAAGCAGGCTGGTGGGCGAGTACAGGAATCAGTATCTACTCAGCTGCAATTAATTGTTATTGGCAATGACTCCGATTCACTCGATGAATTACGCAAAGAAGATGCTGCATTGAACGAAAGCATTCTCCAGGGCGAGATCTCGCTGTTGCGTGAAAACCAACTTTGGGAACTGCTGGCGCATCGCGAAAACGCTTCTGTACGACAGCTCTACACACCGGCCATGCTCGCCGAATTGCTAGATGTCCCGGTGCGAACCGTGCGACGCTGGTGCCGCGCTGGACTGATCCAACCGGTCAAAGAAGTTCTGAATCTTCCGTATTTTGACTACACGGAACTGGCTGCAGCCCGGCAACTCGCCAAATGGGGCAAGGAAGGTGCAACCGTTCAATCGATTCAGCGGCAACTGGCGGCCCTGGCTGATTTAGCTCCGACTGGCGGCCGACCGCTACAGCAATTAGCCATCACCGCTGAAGGCAAACAGCTGCTCATGCGACACGGTAGCACGCTGGTCGAATCCTCAGGGCAATTTCGATTCAGTTTCGACGACACCGGCGACGAGTTTGATGATTTACAAACGATCTCGTTCGAAAAGCTAACGACACGCGGTTCTTCAAAGGCGTCTACGGCTGGACACGCTACGCTTGAGGAAATGATCGAACAGGCCATGTTGGCCGAAGATCAAGAGGAACTCGACACGGCCGTCGATTGGTACCGCTCCGCGTTAGCTGGATTTGGTCCCAATGCGGATGTGAATTTTCAGTTAGCTGAGTTGCTCTATCGTCAAGGCGATCCAACGGCCGCCCGGGAACGCTACTACATCGCACTAGAGCTGAACAGTGGATTGGTCGAAGCCCGCGCAAACTTAGGATGCGTGCTGGCTGAATGCGGTCAGTTGGAGTTGGCTGTCGCTGCGTTTGAAGGGACCCTGCAACAATTCGCGGACTACGCTGACGTACATTTTCATTTGGCTCGGGCACTCGATGATCTCGGACAATCTTCAAAAGCGACCCAACACTGGCAACGCTTCCTTGAATTGGCTCCGGCTAGTCCTTGGGCCGAAGAGGCGCAGCATCGACTCTCGCAACTATCGCCTACACTTGATCTGTAAATTGAAAGTGTGATCCCGCGTGGATGTCCTACTAACCCGAACGCGTGAGCGAGGGGAACCCGCCAGATGACAAAACGCGTTCTAGTAACCGGTTATGGCGGCTTCCTCGGCAGTGCCGTTGTCCGTCAATTGCGGGAGCAGGGATACACCGTACGCGGGATCGCCCGCGGACACTATCCACAGTTGGAACAACTTGGTGTCGAAACGGTCCGTGCGAGCATCTCGGATCGACAGGCAGTGATCGAAGCGTCACGCGATTGCGATGCAATCATCCACACCGCGGCACGAGCTGGAGTGTGGGGACCGTGGCGCGACTACTATCAAACCAATACGCTCGCTACTTCACATCTGCTCGAAGCCGCAATCAGTAATCACCTGCTAGCGTTTGTGCACTGTAGTAGTCCCAGCGTAACCTTCGATGCGAAGCCTCAGTCAGGCATTGATGAGACTGCACCCTATCCAACCCGCTGGCTTTGCTTCTATCCCCAAACCAAAGCTCTAGCTGAGATCGCGGTCCTTCAAGCCTCGAAGCTCGGGTCGCTACGAACGTGCGCACTGCGGCCACATTTGATTTGGGGAAAGGGCGACCCGCACTTGTTTCCACGCGTCATCGAGCGTGCTCGCAGTGGTAAGCTCCGGCGCGTCGGGGATGGCCGAAATCTAATCGATGTCGTTCACGTTGAGAACGCAGCACTCGCTCATGTGAAAGCTTTGGAACGGCTGTTAGCTGGCGACAAGGCTCTCAACGGTCAAGCACTATTTATAACCGATGGCCAACCTATCGCCTGCTGGGACTGGATCACTCGCATTCTCGACTCAGCCAAAGTCCCTGTACCCAAACGTTCGATCACTTACTCCGCCGCGTACCGCATCGGCGCAGTTTTAGAAGCCGCGTACTGGATATGCCGAATTCGCAAAGAGCCACCCATGACGCGATTTGTTGCGGCTCAACTGGCGCTTGATCACTATTTTTCAATTGAAAAAGCTCGAAAACTAATCGACTACCAACCAGTCGCGCGATCAATAGGTTCTGACGCTTGAACTTCGAAGTAGCGAGGGCTGCAACCTAAGTTCTCGCGAACGATTTTCTTTACTTCGCGCTACTTTTGCGGAGCAAAGGGCGACACTGATGCGATGGAGGATTAGCTAGCCCTCAGAAACTCTCGGACGAAAATTGACGCCTCGGTACAGTTCACTCAATGCGATAGAAATCCCAACGGATTCGAGTCGGAGTTCGTCAGACATTTCCCGCGAGTCAATTAACAACCAACCGCCGTTTTCTTGACGCGTGAATCGCTCAACAGCTGGCTCATATTGCGATATGAGAACGAGTTCCATGAGTGAAGGGATTTTTCGATAGTTCCCACTCTTCGCGCCTCGGTCGTATTTCTCCGTCGATTCTGAGAGAACTTCGACTAAGACAATTGGATTGGTAACTGTGTCTTCTTGCGAATCGTCAAATTGCAACTCGCCGCATACGATAGAAGCATCAGGGTACGTGTAAAGACCAGATGCATTGACCTTCACTCGCAACTCACTGTTAAAGACATTGCAGGGTCTACCTTTGAGCAATTCTCTTGCTTCACCAGCAAAATTTGCTGCGATTAGGCTGTGGTTTGGCGAACCGCCAGCCATTGCAAAAACCTCGCCGCCGAAGAATTCGCTTTTGAAGGTAGCTTGCCGCTCTTGAACGAGATACTGTTCCGCTGTGATTAACTTCGGGACCGCTGACATTGTGACGACCTCAATTGCGAGATTGTGCGCTCCAACGACTGAGTCGGCTGCACTGCTGGTCACTATCATTTTAGCTCATGCAGCTATGCGCCACTAGCGCTAGTTCGTGGCGGACGCTGCCAGCGTCCGCGCTGACGCTAGTGAGTGTCGGGGGGAGGGCCGGCGCAAGTCCAGGGGGGGAGCGCTGCATGAGGCTTCGGCGGGCGGGCAGCGACCGGAAAATACCCCCGCCCCGGGCGGGGGGGGCCGTGGGGGGGGGGCCGTTTCGGGTGGCGGGGGCGGGCCCCAC
>JANNNN010001276.1:0-5514 GCA_031398555.1 Planctomycetia bacterium
GTTTTGCCCGGCGTCGGCTTGTTGAAACCCGGCACTACCACCACTCAAAAAGTCTGGATTCTTGATTGAATAGGCGAGTTCCTCTTGCATCGAGACTTGACCATTCTTGTCAGTGTCTTTTGGGTCATAGGCCTTTGATGCATCAGCCGCTTTGCTGGGAACGGCACCCGGCCGACCACCGCCAGGAAAGCTCGCAATCGCCTTTTTAATTTCAGCAAAAGCATCTTTAGCGGAAGACAATTCGCCGGCCTCGATTGCTTTGCCCAGCGCTTCCACATTGTCGCTCAGCGGACTGTTGGCGGCCTGCGGCGGCGCGTTCTTTTCTAGTTGAGTCAAAGCGTTAGCCGCAGCCGTCAGGTCGCCAGAGTTCAAGGCGGCTTCGAGACTACTGAAGGCTTGTCTCGCTTTGCTGGACGGATCATTTCCACGAACATTCGAGCACGTGTCGCAGCTTACTGAACTGATTTGCATATTGCTAGCTTTGCAATGCGCAGGTCGCAAACCTGCTTGATAGAATTTAATCTTATGCTACATCTTGTTCTATCGGCACAAAGTGCCATTGGCGTTGGATGAACCTGTGTTTAGTCGACAAGCCGCCAATTGACGAGACCATTGAGTCTTTGTAGCTGGTTTCGTGAGAAACCGGAAAAACCTGCTCGTCTTATCCTTCCACATCCCGTCCCGGATACATTGAGACCGTCATCAAAGAAAGGTAAATCAAGTAAAGAGCGATCAGCGGTTTCCAGTCATCCAAAACCACCGCTCCGCGTGGGACGGCTTGAAAGACCACGACGACGCCATCGAGCAGGCACAGCAAAAAATCACCAATTCCGAACGAGATTTTTTGAATGCCTCGCATGATCCAGCCGCAATGATTGGATTGACAGCCAAGAGTCCATCCCAGCCCACAACACGTTGAATCCACTTTGTGATCATCATCTAGTTGGGTGGATATTGTTAAGATCTTTTGATCGAAAATGGATGCCGTGCAATCCTTTGTAACATTCCCAGCGAGTAAGCTGGTAGATCTAAGAAAATTTTTCCGCACATTAGAAGTCAAGTTGTTGTCATGTCGACCGAAGTCAATTCAGAAACACCTGCTGAGCCTCTAAGGCTTGATCACTTTCTCAAATCGATGGGTATATCCGAAACGGGCGGGCAAGCCAAACTAATGATTCAGAACGGCGAAGTAAAATTGAATGGCGAAGTTGAAACGCGTCGCCGCAAGAAGCTGGCGCCAAACGATGTAGTCAAAGTCGGCGGTAAAAAGTTTGTTGTTAAAGCTAAGGAATAGGGCATAGCTTACTTAGAAAGGCTGAGCCAACTGACGACTGACTTCATCTAAAATCATGGGTTCAATTTCCGGCGCCCAGATGGTCGGCAGTCCGTAGTACACCATGGCGCCACCGCCTTCAGCATACGAGCGAGGGAGCAGCCGCCCCTCGCAGACGCTTCGGGTTACTATCGGAACTACACGGGTCGCAACTGGTCGCACATCTCCCATCGGAGCGCTTCTTTTGGAGTGGTGCGGAGGAGCCCATTATGGCTGAACAATCTTTAGTCGCTGATTGACGTTCACTTGACGAAGCTCTTGCTTCTGCGAGTGTCCCGGCCATTGAATCTCGATCCGGTCAACGTGTGGAGACTTTCCCAAGCCGAAGTGAAGCGCTGCTCCATAATGACTCTGATATCCTCGGCCATTCACTTTTTCTGTGAACTGAACGTGTTCGCCCGAATGCAACCATACTTTGGCTCCGATGGCATCACGGTTAACGCTTGTTCCGACCAGTTCGATGATCAGCCAGTTGTTCGTACCGGCAGTTGTGTTCATTAATACCTGAGCAAAACTATCGCTGTTCAAGATAACAACGTCGACTAGACCATCGAGGTTTAGATCTTCGAAAGCTGCGCCTCGGCTACTGCGGGCTTGCAAAAGCGCCGGTCCAGCACTATCGGAGACGCTTCGAAACGTCTTATTTGCTAAGTTCTCCATAACGCTATTGCGAACCCCGAAGTCGGTGCGGGATTCAATCTCCTTGGCATTCTCTAATAGGTGTCCGTTACAAATAAATGCGTCTTTGTCCCCATCGCAATCAAAATCGATTAAGCCCACGCCCCAATTCACGTGTGGATAAACCTCCGATCCAATCTGGGTTTGCCGGGAACTTTCCTCAAAAATCCCACCGGGTGTTTGGTTCAGGAAAAGCTCAGGTAATTGGTCCGAATAGTTCGTCACCAATAGATCCAAAAGCCCATCACCATTGAGGTCAGCAACGTCGACTCCCATGGAACCATTTGCGATGCCACGAGAATCGAGCGCGAGTCCAGCGAGAATACCCTCCTCCGAGAATTTACCTAATCCATTGTTGACATAAAGCAAATTTGGTTCGCCGTCACACGCAACAAAAATATCGACGTCATGATCTCCATCAAAGTCCGCCGAAACGACTCCCATACTTGGACCAGCGACCGAGTCAATTCCTGAATCATGACTAATGTCAAGAAATGTCCCATCGCCATTATTAAGGAAAAGCGTGTCCGCCAACGCCGGATAGTCGCGTGGTCCAGGCGAATAGGGAAATGCTTTGGGCGCAAGCAAGTAGTGGCGATCAAAGTCGAAGCGCACATAATTCGCGACAAAAATCTCTAAGTCGCCGTCAGCGTCGATATCTAAGAAGGTGGTTCCTGCGCCAAACTTATTTCCATCCCCCACACCGCATTGGTCCGTAGTATCCGAAAACGTCCCGTCGCCGTTATTATGAAACAAGCGATTGGGCCCGAAGTTGCTGACGTAAAGATCTTGAAAGCCATCGTTGTCATAGTCTCCAGCGGTGACACCCAAACTGTAGGACAACTCGGTCAAGCCTGACGCGGCGGTAAAGTCATCAAATACATTGCCATCCCGGTTGCGAAAATACCGATTACTTAACTCGAATGATGGCTTCAAGTCAGGCAAATGTGCACCATCGAGAAAGTAAATGTCCAGCAAACCATCACCATCGGCGTCAAAGCTCGCCAGCCCTGCGCCCATATGCTCCGGCAGGAAGCGTTGTCCCGTACCGCCATCCTGATGTCGGTAGTACACCCCAGAGGCTTCTGTAATATCGACGAAGAAGATGGTATCGACTTTGGAGTTCGATTGACCAGAAACACTAGACGATAGCAGCAACAATACAGCAGTCGGCAAGATCCAATGGGCTAGATTCATGGCGGTGTGCTTCGGAGAATCTTGAGAAGCTCCGCGGCTTGTTCTGACTTTCCCTCAGCCGCGTAGACTTCCGATTTCAATCGAATAACATCGGGAGAAGAATCGACTGCAAGAACGGAATCTAGCGATTGGTGAGCTAGATCGAACTTTTTGGTGGCGATATACAATTTAGCGAGTGCGAGATGTGCTAAAGAAGCATTTGTGTCTAGCGCGACAGCTTTCTTCAGAGCCGATTCGGATGCCTGCACATCATTCAATTGCAGCGCCACCGAAGCTAAGTTGATTTGATAAACCGCATTATTGGGTTCTAGCTCGATGATCCGCCTCAAAACCGCATTAACGTCAGCATACTTCTGCTGCTTCAACAATACTTCCGAAAGTCCTACCCAACCGCTCACGATTTTGGGATTTTGCTGAACAGCTCGCACGAAGTATTTTTCTGCGAGATCCAAACGGTGATTTTGGTAAAAGGCGTTAGCGCAACTCTCAAAAATGCGATACCCGGATCGACGCAGGGCTGCGTCGTAGGCTTTTTGAAAGGCCGAATCATTTGATGTCGTGTCGCCGCTCGATTTACTGACCAGTTGTTGCAAGCTGGTTCGAAGCGCCGCAGCCTCATCGCGTTTTTTTTGACGCATCAAGACCACGACAAGCGATGATAAAAGTTGTTGAGTCTCACCCCGAATCGCTATTGCGCGCTTGAGACTCGCCTCTGCTTCGGGCAATTTGTTTGACTGAGACTGCAAGCGACCAAGCCCAGCTAGCAAGTCCGGATCATCAGGAAATGCCTGTATGCCGAGCGTAAAAGTTTCGAGCCCGTTTTCGAGAAGTCCATGGTTCTCGTAGGCTTCACCCAGTTTAAGGAAGACTTCGGGTGCTGATCCGCCGAGCGCGAACACATTCTTCAGTACCGCAATCGCGTCTTCAAAGCGGCCTTTGGATGTAAGGAGCTCAGCCATTCCTAGATACGGGCCGAAATGCCGCGGATGCAGATCCAAGCACTTGTTCCAATACTCTTCGGCTTTCTCCGACTGAAGGAGTTCAAATTCGACTTGTGCGGCAACATGCCAACTTCCCGCGTCCCCCGGAAATAGTTCAACAAGTTCACTGGCCGCTGCACGAAGTTCGTCTTGAAGCTGTCGTGTCGGTATTTCCTGGGCGACGTCGGGCAGCGCGATGGTCGCAACTTGAGCGGTTGATTGGATTGGGGCGTTACGACCTTGGGGCGAGGACTCTGGAAGGCTAACCGCACTTTCCGGTTCAATCTCGGGCAACGGCGTCAAGTAGATCGCAACAACGATAATCAACGCTGTGCAGCCGAGGCCAACCAAAAGCAATTTCAGAAGTCTACCCACTGGCACGTTCCCGAAAGCGATCAACCATTCAGTTAGCCTTCGACTTTACGGCTTGTTGATCTAATTTTGCATGGGATTACAGCTTGACAACGACTTCATCATAACGAATCAAGATCGCAAAACGAGCACACCGAAAATGAAAAAGTCGTGGGCCCCAAAGTCTTTGAAGTGGTCAAGCCACAGAGTAAAGGGGTCACCACGACCAATTCCAGCTTAGATGCTCAAGCCATCGTTCGCAAGCCATTAGACTTCGCAGCCCTGAAAAGCGAAATCTCGATCATCGACGTTCTCCACAGCCATGGCTGGACAGCGGGTACTTCAAGAGGTCATCAACTTCGCGGGGCTTGCCCAATCCATCGAGCCGAAACGACTGATCGCAGCTTCGCCGTTCATTCGGTAAAGAATACGTTCTGCTGTCACAGTTGTGGCTGTAAAGGAAACGCTATCGATCTGATCGCAGCGTTCTCGAAACAGCCATTTCTCGAAGCTGTTTGGCCTCGATAGTAAACAAATACGGTGCCATTGAACCGTGAAAGTGAAAAAAACACTTCACCCGGGCTTCGCTCGAATTGCCGCTTGCTTCGGAATTCTGCTAAATTTGGCGTCAAGAGTATAGAGTATACTCGATGAAGAAAACGAAGAATTGAACAACAGAGCTGCGTCAGAACTCAATTGTCGGATTGATGGTAGCAGCCTGCAGTTAGCTATATGGGTACCATGGCCGATGATCGAAGGCCGATGATCGAAACAAGCACTAAGTACGATTGTATCGGGTAACATGGCTTTTCAAACTTGCGCGGAACTACGCAAATGCGGAATCACTTGGTTTTCGACGTTTCAAATTGTAGTCCTATGCTGCGGTTTTGTAACTTGGTCGGAAAGCGGCTTGTGGTCCCAGGAAGCAGATGTAGATAATAAAGCTACATCGATTGTTCTGTCGCTGCTCAAGCC
>JANNNN010000038.1:0-1115 GCA_031398555.1 Planctomycetia bacterium
GAAACTCGCGATTGAGAACCAGTGATCCATCAACACTCATCAAGTCGGCTAAAAAATGACAGAACTCCACGAGCGAATCGTGCAACTTACCGAGCGATGCATCATGCATCCTCAGGAAGTCTTTCCATCGAACTTCTGCAATGTCGTCTTCCGAGCCAACCTCTAATGCGCGCTGCATGAGCTTTAGCATCAAGTGTTGGAAGCGGTCTGTAGCCTCTGTTTGCCTGAAACGCATTCGTATTCTTAGCCAGTTGTCCAAGCGGCTTTCGTGTATATCGCTCAGATAGATCAGCATCCCACCGTGCCCTCTGCCCCTTACCAGGCTCAATGCTCGGCGTACAACGCTTTGTGCAACATCGCGCACAAAGGAATCGCACAACTTAGCCTTTCCATCTTTAACTGCACTGACATCAAGTTTGTTTAGTAACGCAACTCGAAAGGGCTCAAAGTGATTTGGCAACCACTTGGAACGAAAAGGATCGAACCCATCCAAAAGGACTTTACCACCAACAGTTTCCAAGACGCGATTCAAACCCAAAGCGAAAACCAAATGCCCGGGCCCAAGAACATGTATTACTAGCTTACGAGGTAGATGCGCGTCATCATGCACTGTTGTCTCGGTGTGATTCACCCAACCGGCATCGGTAACAATCATCCCCCAAATACTCGCGGATCCTTCTTGATCGGAATCCAGTCGAACACCAATTAGCGAACGATAGTACCCGACTGCAGCAGCCATTTTCCGAACTTGATGAGCCGAGAATTCACTTCGCTCGACGAACTGCACGACGTATAATCCATCGGTTTCTTCAAGAATTCTGAGCTCTGGGTCGTCAGACGACGATACGAGAATGCGACATTGCACAGGATCATCTTCTTCACGTAACAGGCTAGCCTGATAAGCCGTATCAATCAGCCTTTTCAGGTCCCTATCACTAGGAAGTGCAACTGGATCGTGTCCCGCTTCTTGCCAACGTTGTCGCAGGATGACGCTTAGCTCTATCGGATAAAACGAACCATTGATCATCGCTATTTTCATTACTGCTGTTACGTGCAACTACCTGGAAGTTCACCGATGTGTCGAGTCCGGTCAGGAACTGAGCCAGTTTTGTGGT
>JANNNN010000049.1:0-3555 GCA_031398555.1 Planctomycetia bacterium
GGGTACGACTACACGGCCGCGGCCAACCTGTCGCTCAGCCACCATCTCCCCTGATTTGGGTAACCACTGTCCACCATCGGCCAGTTTGAATTTCAAGCCGCCGACCGGCGCCCCGAGAATATCAAGCGGCGTTTTTTCCTGGCTGCTTACGTCGGGTACCTTCCAGTTGTCGGAAATCTCTTTGAACGATTCCGTGTTGAACTCGGCAGCGTCGGCTGAAGTGGCAGGGAGGTATGGCGAGATAAAAGAATTCTGAAGACGCGACCAACTGCTCGGCCCGCTAATGATCAACTGACCGCCCCAATGCAGCCAATCGATGATTGCCTCTTGCTGATCGGTCGTAAGTTCATCGATCGAAACGTCATCCCATATCAGTACTGCAGTAGCGGTCATTGTGAGCATCGAGTGCGGCAATGCGTATTTACTATCTTGAGGTTTTAGTAACGAGACTTGATAGCTACGCGTACGCGGGGCTTCGCCCAGATCATCACCGCGCCAGTGCACTGCGTCGAGCACTGTAAGAAATTCGTACGAAAGCGCTTGGGGACTCAGAACAATCAGTTGAAACTCAGACCTTCCAAGCTCATTCGCACCTTGCAGGGACGGTGTTTGCAAAATCGGTGTCATTAGGGGCCATGATCGCAACTGCGTTCGCAGCATCAATCGCGGCGCCTGCGTGAATGGATCATCGTTCTTAGTACCCGTTTCAGGGATAAAGAATTGGAGATCAACAGTCTTTGTTTGCCCTTTCGGAAGACTGGTCCGCCGGGAGTACTCGTTGATCATGTTTGTGCCTGGCAACGTTACCGGCGCGCTGGATCGCTCGAGGTCGCCTACGGCCACGATTTGCATGTCTTCGCGATTTGATTTGAATTGCTGTTGGCTTTCGAACCAATGGCCGGGTTTGACCGTCGCGATCTTTGTTTGAGCATCAATCGGCAGAGTTAGGAGCGTCCCCATTTCTAGCGACTCTTTCTGCTCCTTCGCCCGCTTTTCGATCTCTTCGCGGGTTAGTTTGTCGTTGTCGCGTTTGCAGCCGCCGCAACCGCTCGTTGATGCTAGCGTTAACATAAGCAACCAACGCAGTTGTCGAAAAACTTTGGTAGTGTGCATTTTTTACTAAAAAGTAAGGGACAACCTGCAAGAGCTAGAAAATTCTAACGCCAAACCAGTATAGCAGTCTCAAAGGAGTCTTTCATCACGGCCAATCTACCTGACTTGATACCGTTGTTAGAGAAATTCTGACCCGATGATTAAGTCGAAGTTAAGTTGCGAAAGCGGAGTTGAGGTGGTCAATCAATGGGAAATTTGTTATTACATAGTGCCCCTGTATTTAAGGACTGACCAATGAGCCAAGGACAAGGCCAAGCGGGCCGTTTTATTCGGCTTTCGCTCCCCCGACAATACATCATTGATTTGCTGCATTTTGCACGAAAGCTCCCCAGCATCCCTGTTCAACGTGAAATGAACGTCGGCCGGACGCTGGATGCACGTAAGCGCTTGGCCAAAGCGCCGAGCTGGGTGATGATCTTTTCAAAAGCCTACGCCATTGTTTGCAATGAATTCCCAGCCTTGCGGCAATCGTATTTGGCCTTACCTTGGGCGCACCTTTACGAGCATCCAAATTCGCTGGCAAGTATCGCGGTTGAAAAAGTGGTTGATGGAACGCCCGTTGTCGCGTTTTTGCGGGTTGGCAATCTAATGAAAGCAGATCTTGCTGATCTTGATGCAAGCCTAAGACATGCTCGCGAAGCACCGATTGAAAATTTGCGATCGTACCGTCTGGCCAAGCAGATGTATTGGTTTCCGACTTTTTTGCGACGTGCGATATGGTGGATTGGGCTGAACGGATCGGGCTACTATCGAGCAAGGCATTTTGGTACGTTCGGCGTGAGCGTGTATGCAAGTCTGGGCGCTGAGTCGCTGCACCCACTTTCGCCGCTGACCAGTACGCTTAACTATGGTCCGATCGACGACAAAGGAAAAGTTAACGTACGGTTGATATACGATCACCGCGTGCTCGACGGAGCGACGATTGCCCGCGCACTCGCTCGACTCGAAGAGGTTTTGACAAACGAATGTGTCGTCGAGCTTGAGCAGCTTGAGAGTTTCGACAAGCGCAAGTCGGCTTAAAATAATGAAGGATTCACGATGAGTTTCGAAAAAAATTATTGGCATGATGCCAGCTGCGCGAAAGCCTTTTGGGACCAGAAAAACGGTCGACCCTACAAAGAACTAGTACGCGATACATTTAGTTGCGTCGATATCCGCGAAGGGCAACAGTGGCTTGATCTAGGCTGTGGTTCTGGACAGTTGACCGCGACGCTCTGGCAAACCGGCGACGGTAAACTTGGTCGAATTCTGGCAACAGATTGTGCAGCAGTGAATGGAGACGCGATCGCTAGTTTGCGATCGACCGTGACCCCGAATGCGACCGTCGCACAAATGGACTTCCAGCAAGTCGACTTTAGCCATGGTCTTCCCCAGATCGCAACGGGATCTTTCGATGGGGTAATTTCAGGCCTGGCGATCTCCTATGCCGAATCCAAAGATCCGGTGACGGGCGAGTACAACGATACTGCCTTCATGAAGCTGCTCAGCGAAATCTCGCGTGTCCTCAAACCTTCCGGTCAGTTTGTATTTTCGATCAATGTTCCGAATCCAGGATTCTGGAAAGTTCTTTACCGTTCGCTTAAGGGCGGACACAAAGTGTCGCACGCCGGCCGAGTACTGGCCAACGCCTTCCGCATGCAATTCTATGGTCGCTGGTTAAAGCAAGAAGCGCGTCGCGGACGATTTCACTTCTACCCGATCAATGAACTGATCGCTCGACTCGAGCAAAGTGGATTAGCTGTCCAGTCGCATCGAATTTCTTACGCGGGCCAAGCGTATGTCGTACAGGCTCGTCGCAAAACAGTCGCGGCCGTGAAGGTTGCCTAGCAATAACTATTGCAGTTTTCGTTTTTCGTTTTAACTCTTTTCAATTGAGTTCAGCAGGTTTTCCGATGCTGAAAGTCGCGTTTGGTCACGCTGGCCTAAGACAAGGACTGAAAAAAGAAAATTGCGAAATGCAAACGTGAATGGGGTGATTAAGGCGCATACAACGCTGTTGATAAATTGGTCGTGCAGTCTTCTGGATCGCATCAGCCGCTGTATTCAAGCACTAGCGAGCATACCACACGACCAGCCGTTCCAGCTCACCGTTCGCAGCAACCATGGACAAGCGACCGCGGTGATTTGGACCGCAGAGCGGTTGGTATCCTTGACTGCGATCGAGCGCACATACAATATGCAACATGTCCTGCACCGTTGGCTCGCGACCATGTGCAAGCCACCGCAGCAGCCACAATGCAACTGGGAATCGGATCGCCAATCCGCGGATACTGTCGACCACTGACCAACCATGTCGATCCGAAATCGCATACATCAGCGAAGCCGCATTTGTCTCGATGAATCGAGAGAGTGGAACATAGACTTCCGGCCGCAAAACTCCCATGGGCTCTTCAAGATCTTCCATCCTGGCGACTGGAAAGAGCTTGTCGATATTTGGCGTTT
>JANNNN010000071.1:0-2175 GCA_031398555.1 Planctomycetia bacterium
ACAGCCCTTGCCCTAAACTAACACCGTCGCTCTCCTCAAAGTACTGAGGAGAAGGGGAGGCAGTCGTTGCGAGGGAATCGTTAAAGCCGCGTGTGCAGCCAACAAATGGGTTGATCCGAATCATTCATTGCGAATGCTTGACTAATGTAAAACATCACTTTGCGGTACCTAAAAGTGGTAGGTGTCAGCAGGCAGTTTTTGGAGCGGCGCGAAGGTTTGCTCCAATATCAATGGCTACGCTTCTTTTGCGGAGCTAAAGGCGACACTGATACTATCCCATCAATTCAGGAATTGGCCTGCCGCGGTCGACGAGAGGCGTGGGACGACCGTTGAAGTCGCGAATCATCGTCTTGGCAGCGTCGATTCCCAGATGATGATAAATGGTTGCAAGAAAATCGCCTGCATCACAAATTCGTTCAATGGAATCTTCACCACGTTTGTCGGTCGCACCGATATAGCGGCCGGTCTGAATGCCACCACCTGCCCAGATGTTTGAAAACGCTCGCGGCCAGTGGTCGCGGCCTGGTTGTTGAGTACCAGCCGCTGCGCTCGCATCGCCGGCTCCCGTGCTCGCCGCGTAATTAATTTTTGGTGTCCGTCCAAATTCACCCGTAACCACAACCAATACTCGTTTATCCAAGCCGCGTTGATAGATGTCTTCGATCAGCGCAGAAACGGCTTGGTCGTAGGCCTTCGCGCGGAATCGCATGGCGTCGAACACATGATGATTCACTGCGTGGTCATCCCAGTTGTGAACACGTCCACAAAGTGCACCGCTAAGACTGGTCGTAAGCACTTCAACTCCGGCTTCAATCAAACGGCGAGCCATTAGCAACTGCTGACCCCAAGCGTTGCGACCATATCGATCGCGAGTCCGGTCATCTTCTTTGGTTAAGTCAAAGGCCTCTTTTGTTTTGGGATTTGTCAGCAGCGTCATGGCTTGGGCTTCGAATTGATCGAGTGCACCCAGTTCGCCTTGTTGATCGAAGGCGCGTTCAAGCGTGTCAAGTCGCTGTCTTAACGTGGATCGTCGAGACAATCGCTGAATCTCGTTTTGATCCGACAAGCCGATATTGGGAACGGAGAACTTGGGTGAGTTTGGATCGCCAGTAACGGTGAACGGCGAGTAGGCATCGCCCAAATAGGCGGGACCGTTGTATTCAAGCGGTGGATTGATACCCACATACATCGGTAGCGGATTGGTGCGTGGTCCTTCAGCGGAGCGAAGGTAGTTGGCGACCGTCATCCAGTCGGGGTACTTAGGTTTGGGTTTGTCGCGAGTGTCGGAATCACCAGATAACATCTGCATCGAACCCGCGGGATGACCACCTGCTGTCTGTCGCATTGATCGCAAGACCGTAAACTTGTCGGCGATTGCGGCCTGCATCGGCAGCAACTCAGTAAAGTGCATTCCAGCAACTTTGGTCGGGATCGTGCCGAAGGGACCACGATACTCACTTTCGGCTTGTGGCTTTGGATCGTAAGTGTCGATATGTGAGCAACCACCTGGTTTCCAAACCATAATGACGGCAGTCTTTTCGCTTTTCTTATCACCCTCCGCAGGCGTCGGACTTTGAGCTTGAAGGCGCAGAATGCCAGGCAGACTCAGTCCTGCAAAACCGCCTAAACCCATGCGGATAAACCCACGCCGGCTAGAAGTTCCCATTGAAGGACCGAAGGCGTAGGGGCCACTGCAACGAACGGTGGATGCATTAAATAGGTCGCTCATTTTGGCTCCGATGGCTTGACGTGGATCGCGATAGGTTCGGATACAACGATGTCTACAATATCTCTCGGCTGCGCCTTCTGCGTTGCCTGTTTTACTTGTTCAGTCGCAGCGGCCAGTTTCGCCGCTGTCGCTTGTTGTTTTGTTTTTACGGCTGCGATAGTTGAGTCCAAAGCGGCTTTAGTTTCCGCTCCACTTGCGTTGGCGGCATCACTCTCGAGCTTCTTTAACTCTTCGCCGACCAAACTCAGGTCATTTTCCGCTTGCCGCTGTAGAGCTTCCGCAACTGGAATTGCTTCGGGACAATAACGGTACTTTGCAACTGCACCGCCATAAAAGGCAATCGTGTAATCACCCGATGGAATCTTGAGGCTGCTGACGTTCAAGACCGCCTTGGAACCTTCTTCGGATAAGTTTACATCGAACTGTGGAACACGTTCAAAGCCATC
>JANNNN010000080.1:0-3037 GCA_031398555.1 Planctomycetia bacterium
CGGCTTGCCAAAGATGCCAAGTACACCATCAAGTTCTTCGGAAGTATCATTAGGCTTAAGTTCGTGGCCTTCCTCAAAGAAGTTGTTCCCTTCCTCCAGCCCCTCGCAGAACTTTTCAAGCATTGCCGCGATGCGACCAAGGCAGAAAGCGGAATTAAGCAAACCTTCTTCGTGGGCAGCGTTGATGCGAGCCACCATCTCGTTCATGAAAAGTTCGACGGCAACGTCTCGGGCATTGTCACAAATCTCCTCAAAACTAAGTGCCTGAGCATCTTTAACCTGCCGTGAAAATCGATGGCCCATCGACTCCAGCGTAGGTAGCCCGAATCGATTCTTTGCATTCTCTTCTGTCGTTATCATGGCCTTAAGCCTCCATTTGGATTGGCAAACAATTGAAACCCGTGCTCGCCTTTCGGGTGTTTGAATTACATTGCCAGTTCGATGGTCTTACCTGCCAGCTCTAACAGTTCAGCTTTGGTGGTAACACCTACGCTGATTGCTTTCGTGGCCGTTAGTTGCACTATGTCGTCGATGCCCATACCCTCGCGCAGACGCTTACCGGCTGCCATATGGCGGATTTGGGGTTCAAAGGCTTCAATCAAAGTCTCTGGGCTGGGCTGTCCAAAAATCATCGCGAGAGCAGAAGCCAGTTCCGCTTGGCTTCGAACCGTAAACTGGAACAGTCCGCAGTGCACGACCAGCAACCAGCCATCAGGCGTTGGTATGGGTCTCACTTGCAAATCTGGATCTTCGGCTTTGATCTCTCGCGCAAGTGCGATTGCCGCGTATTTAGTCAGGCTCATGGCATGGCTCCGGTTTTTTGGAAGAAATGGAAACGCAGTAGTCCAGAACGCTGGACAGTTGGGATTCGCGATACTGATCTAGATGTGCGTCGATGTCGCGACGCAGTTTCAGTTCGGAGTTGAGGTCATCGAGATGAGCTAGCTGCTCGTTGTAAGATGGGACGGTATCGCCCGTTTTTAGATGACTTGCTGACCTATCCGCTGACCAGTTTTCCGGGAAACGTGAAGTTTCCACGGGAATATCATTGGTTTTCGAATCCTCTCGGGGGTGTTTTTCGGAAGATAACTAAACAACTTTCACAATCGTCTGCTGTGCTTGTTTGCAGTAGCTGTAGCTAGTCCGACTGCGGGTTCATCCTTTGTGGCAGTCCGCTTGGCTTCTGTCACCAACCACCGACGCGAACCATCAATGTCGGCGGAAGTAACATCAGACAACAGCCGACTTGCCCCCACGTATTTGTTAAAGTGTGTTACCGCTTGGCTGTAATTGTTAATTGTTTGCGCAGTCCAGTCGGTTCGAGCATCACTTTCAGTGAGATGCGATTTGAACCATTCAACGACAAAGTGGCCAACACTCTTTTGCAGTCGGTCTGGATCATTTATGGCGTATTGGATAGGTTCGGCGAGAAGCACTTTCCACCCGTGCATGGCCCAAGTTCTGACTAGTGGAGCGTCAAGATTAAGTTTTAGGGTTGACTCTATCCAGTAACGAATCAAGAAGTTGCGTAGATACTGTTCTTGTGGTGCGGTAATGAAGTTACGCGGGCATCGGAGTGCTCACGTTCTCAACGACGACGTGATGGTTGCTACGCGATGGCAACGTTCGGCACTTCAAGTGTGGTGGCCGTTCGCGTTTCAACGGGATGCGGATGAAGTTTGACGACTAAAACGGGACACGGTGCGAGCCTTGTAACATGTTCAGCCACGGAGCCAAGCATCAATCGGGCTATTCCAGATCGTCCGTGCGATCCGATCACGATCAAATCCGCCTTTAATTCCTTCGCGCGTTCTGCAACGACAGAACCTGGATCACCAAACCGAACATCCAGATGCAGTTTTCCAAAATCACGTTCGGGTAACTGGTTTCGCATGCTCTCGATGGCTTCCCTCAATCGTTCTCCATCATCAATGAAGCCCCAGGCCACGCCCGGTTCAGCAGGAATGATAAATGGCAAAACGTGCAAGCAATTTACCAAGCTCGCATCGCTGGCTAATTCCAATGCCTTTCGCAACGCTTCTAGGGCATGTTCGGAAAAGTCAAACGGAACCAAAATCGGGTTGCAAATCGTCCAAGCCATGATGTCCCTTTCGCGTAATGGAAATTAAGATGTGCCCAAGGCATTCCCAACACTTTTCGTGCCGAACCCTAAGGTGTTCCAATTCCCTAAAAATTCGCTAGAAAAGAACCCCTTCGAAGCTGAAATTAACGAAAATCGCTCACCATCCAGAGCGATTTCGCTCGCATTCGCGAATTGGTAGGCGCGGTACACGTTACGTGCCAAAAGTCGAATGAGTCAAAGTCCAACGAGGCAGCGGGCTCTTCGTGCGAAATCTTCGAGTCGCCGCGAACGGATTTTTCTAGTTTGTTTCAGAATCACTCGCTTCCAACTACGCGCTGCTTGTGGAGTTTTAATTTGCTCAATCTCGCCACGCAGCCGTTGGTTATCGTTCGCAAGCTGCTGGTTCTCATTCGCAAGCTGTTTCAGCTCGGACTCGAGCTTCTCTAAGACGACGTTGGTCCGGTCGAGTCTTCTTATCAAACATCGCGGCGAATAGGCTCGCGATTGATCCGCATCCGGTTTTCGGAACATCAACGAGCAGAACCCATAATCCGAGTTGTCACAATGGAAGTAAGGCGCGACAGGTTGCCAGTCATGTCCATCGGGAATTGCCTCTGCAGGCAAACTGCCAGCTAACAACCGAAGCCGTTGTACGGTGTAAAGCCGAACATCCGAAGATGGCTTATTGATGCTCGGTTCCCAGCCATCGCGGAAATCAGTTGTTAAAAGCGCTGTACCACCCGGCGCCAACAGCTCATAGATTGCTTTGACAAACTCAAAGTCCTGTTCGACGTGTTCCATTACTGAGCAGGAAATCACCAAATCGTAAACTTTACCTTCACGAATAGAGTCGATTAAAACGTAATAGGAATCACCTACGTCTACTTTCGGATCGGTAATGGTGACATCGAATCCAAATATGCGCAGAGCCGGGCCGATGGGATATTCGTACCC
>JANNNN010000158.1:0-1012 GCA_031398555.1 Planctomycetia bacterium
TCGATCGGTGTCGACGAGATCCAGTATCGACGCGGTCACAAGTATTTGACGTTAGTGTATCAGTTAGACGAAGGTGCCAAACGGTTGCTCTATGTCGCCAAGGATCGCACGGAAGCAAGTCTTCATGGGTTCTTCGATATCTTGGATGCGCCGGCGCGATGATTGAGTACCGATTGAGAGGACTTGTATCAAAGACCTTGATTTTGGTCCCATCAAAAAGTCTCGCGATTCAATGGGCGGCAGAGCTCAAAAGCAAATTCAGTCACGTCTCAAAAATCGATTCCGAATATGGAGTTTGCTTGTACGGCTCACACAACTGGTCGCTTCGTGATAAGTGTGCGGTATCCATATGCACTCACCATGCAGCCGCCAAGAACATGTCACTCGCGGACGAGAATTGGGACTTAGTGATAGTAACTCTTTAGCAAACAGCGAGTCGAAGCCCTTTGTTTCACACTTTCAGTCATCAAATTCATCCACTGCGCCGCATTGTGCGCCGCCCAAAAAAGAAACCCTGATTTTTTCAAGGTTTTGTAGACAGTTAGCGGATGGGGAGGGTCTGCTAAGTGTCCACCATTCGCTGGAAAAATCAAGATTTTTATTTTGGGCAGCGCAGATTCCAGCGCACTCGGTGAATTTAATACTCGGACCCGTACATTGCCTTGATGCCGATCGGTCATAGTCTCTCGAAACAATCATCGACCACACACAACGCAGCGATTGGGGTGATGGTTAAAAGTCTGTCTTCGCCGCACCGGTTTGGGTGACCGGTGCGAGTTACTGCGTCGACGTTTGCGCAACTTCGGGCGTGTTTTAGTACGTTGTAGATGATTTCGATACCGCATAGATCATCTCTCCATTGCGCGCTCAGGACACGCCCTCCTGAGCGCGCTGGCGAAAAGTGGTTGTTGTCAAATTGACCGCTCAACAAGCTCCCAAGCCAACTTTCCCGGTTAGGGTGACTGGAGCGGGTTGCAGACCAAACTGTTGACGGCTGTGAAGTCGGAGTCCT
>JANNNN010000248.1:0-1722 GCA_031398555.1 Planctomycetia bacterium
GCGTACAACAAGTCGCTGTCGGGCAAGATTTTCATCCCACAACCCTTCGCAACCCTGCGAAACGCCTATGAAGTCCAATCTGGCTTCGGCGTGACTCGATACATGCTGGTCGAAGTCCTAGTAGCGATCATTTGTTTATTGCTCTTCAAGTGGTTGGCGGGGCGAATTGGCACTGGTCGACCTCCAAAGGGCAAGATCTGGAATTTGCTTGAGAGCTTTGTGACTTTCGTCCGTAACGGCGTTGTAGTTCCTGCCATGGGTGAACACGACGCAGACAAATACATGCCGTTCTTCTGGACTTTGTTCATGTTTGTGCTCGGTTGCAACTTAATGGGGATGATTCCTTGGATTGGAGCACCGACGAGTGTTCTCGCCACCGTCGGAGGACTGGCCTTGATGGTTTTCCTGATCGGCACCACGATGGGAATTAAGAAATTCGGCGTGGCGGGGTATTTGAAGAATCTCTCACCCTCGCTTGGACTTCCCATTTATCTAGCAATTCCGATCGTACCGCTTGTTTGGGTTATCGAAGCCGCCTCACTATTGATCAAACACGTCATTTTGGCGGTTCGATTGCTCGGCAACATGGTGGCTGGTCACTTGGTTCTACTTGGATTCATGGGCATCGGCTTTGGAGTCCATGCTGTTTCAATGAACACAACGAGTTGGGGCTTTGCGGCCGCCATCTCGATCTTCGCCGCAACTCTGCTCAGCGTATTAGAGCTGTTTGTGGCTTTTTTGCAGGCATACATTTTCACGTTTTTGGCGGCCATGTTCATTGGTAATGCAACGCATCACCACTAGCAAGTTTGCGGCGTGGGACATGACTTAGTTTTACAACCAACATCTCGTTTTTGACAAGCAGGAGAATCCTCAGTGTTAAGTCTTCTAAATGCATTTCGCACTTTGGCCGTAGTTGCGATCGTATCCGGTAGTGCTTCAGCTCAAGCCGCCGGCAGTGCAATGCCCGGTGCAATTGGCGGCGGATTGGCAGTAGTCGGTGCTGGAATCGGTATCGGACTTCTTGCAAAGGGTGCTGTTGAATCTATCGGTCGCCAGCCTGAAGCTGCTGGTACGATTCAGGTGAACATGATTATCGCTGCAGCTCTTATCGAAGGTTTGGCCTTCTACGCGGTATTCGTTGGTTCACAACAGTTCTAATCGATCAATTAAATGCTTCGCTTGGTTTTTGCCCTCGGATGGCAGTTGGAGTTCTCGCATGTACAAACTGCGACTTTGTCAGTTATTCGCAATTGCTGCTTTTGCATTTTTGCCTTTTGGTCTGAGCGTAAACGCGCAGGACGCAAAGCCTGAAGTTGCAAAAGAGGCAGAAGTCGCAAAGGATGCTGACGTAGCGTCGTCGAAGAAAGCCGACGCCAAGCATGATGACCATGGCCATGCCGAGCATGAGATTGATCCAACGCATTCAAATATGACTGACGTTGGTGAAAGCCCAGCGGAGTGGCGTTCGGAAAAAGCGATCGCAACGCTGATTGTTTTCGGTTTGCTTTTGGCAGGCTTGACCACCTTCGCGTGGAAGCCGATTGCAGAAGGACTTGAGAAGCGCGAGCGATCGATTTTAGCGAACATCAAAAATGCTGAACAAGCAGCGAAAGATGCGGCTGCGAAGTTGGTTGAGTACGAAGCGAAATTGGCTGCCGCGGCTCAAGAAGCTCAGCAAATTGTGGCTGATGCTCGCAAGGATGCTGAAGCTGCAGGACA
>JANNNN010000257.1:0-2463 GCA_031398555.1 Planctomycetia bacterium
CAACTCTGCGCCTCTGCGTTTAAGGTCAGACATCTCGGCTGCGGACATGTTAGAAATTTAACGCAGAGACGCGAAGGAACAGAGACGCGGAGCTGAAGAAGATGCAGAAATTTCACAGTTGCGGAACATAGGCCTTACGTAATTACAAATTTCCATTGCGTCTCTGCAACTCTGCGCCTTTGCGTTTAAGGTCAGGTTCAAATGCGTTAGCAAAAGATGCGTAATAGCACGGTTAGGCGACTTCTTCGTCTGGAGTTTCTAAAGCTTGCTCGATGCCGCCTGTAAAGACTTTGCCAGCGGTGGGCAAGCGATCTTGCCAAGTTTGCTCGGGTTGGGGCTTGGGCAACGAGCCGCCGAGCACTTGCAATTCGTGGCCTTCGCGAGTCAGTCGGCCAGCGTGCCGCGCAGGCAAACGCACGTGGACTTCCAAGTGATCATCGTGGTACTGCTTGCTCAACACATCACCGACTTTTGTCAACCAAGCTTGAGTGCGGCCGTCTGAGAGCGGCAATTTCAAACTGACCGTTACAAAGTCCTCACTCAACATCGAACTGACGTGAGACGTGAGTTCGGCAAGCCCCTTTCCAGACTTGGCACTGATGGCGATCGAATGTGGATAACGATTCTGAACAACTTGCAGACGCTCTTCGGCACCAGGGGCGTCGATTTTATTGACAACAAGCACGGTTTGCTTTTCGTCAATTTCCAAATCGTGAAGCACTTTGTAAACTGCCGAAATTTGATCGAGCACCGATGGGTTGCTAGCGTCACAGATGTGCAACAGCAAATCAGCTTGGCGGCTCTCTTCCAACGTCGCGCGGAAACTCGCTACCAAATGGTGAGGCAATTCGCGGATGAATCCAACGGTATCACTCAGAAGCACCGGCCCCCAACTGGGCAAACTCCAGCGACGTGTACGAGTGTCGAGTGTCGCGAACAACTTATCGACCGCTTCCACATCAGCGGAAGTCAAGGCGTTCATCAATGTGCTTTTGCCGGCGTTGGTGTAACCGACTAAGGAGACTTTTAAATAGTCACGACGAGCCGAAACTTCGCGTTCCTTGCGACGTTCGACTTTTTGCAGATCCATTTTTAGTTCGTGAATACGGCGCAGCGCCAAGCGCCGGTCGACTTCCAATTGCTTTTCACCAGGACCGCGCATCCCAACGCCCATGCTCTGTCGAGACAAGTGAGTCCACAGGCGTTTCAGACGTGGCAGCGAGTATTCAAGCTGGGCCAGCTCAACGGCCAAGCGAGCTTCATGAGTTCGCGCGTTGGATGCAAAGATGTCCAAGATCAGCTCGGTGCGGTCGATGACTTTCGTACCGACTTCTTTTTCAATGTTCCGAGTCTGCCCAGGCGAGAGGTCGTTGTCGAAAATAACGACTTCCGCTGAATGCATTTCGACCAAGCCGCGAAGCTCCGCGATCTTGCCTTTGCCGAGATAGGTTTTTGGATCTGGTTTCTCGCGTCGCTGAAGAACGCCAGCGACTACGTGAGTGCCAGCGGATTCGGCGAGTCCAGTGAGTTCGTCGAGAGGATTTTCGGTAAAGGTGTCGTTTGGCGAAATTAATCGTGCTAACACACAGCCTTCAGCCGCGACGCTTTGTGATCGGTTATGTTCTTGCACCGTAGGTTGAGGACTCCATGCAATGGGAGGCGAATTGCTGGGTAACTTTTTTAATTATAGTACGATCCGCGCATCGGATAGTGTCTGGGCAAGTTATTTCGGCTTCATTTAGCGGTTGTTCTCAATTTGCCGGCCGTAACTAATCCGGAGAATTCCGTCGTAGCTGGGTTCGCCAGAAACCGGATTCGAAGTCAAGGAGCCACTGGCAAGCACCGGTTTCTAGCGAAACCAGCTACAGTTGCTCATCCAAGCTGCTTCAAAACGTTCGACTGGACGTTTACCCTACCGGAAATAGGACAGTTTTCTCTGATCGAGGTTCATGGGTGATAACGGGAACCTCCCAACGTGCAAAACCGCTTTATCCGAATCAGTCGACGGACTGGTGTTTGAAATTGTCTTCACGTCGGCTTTAACACTCCGAAAGTTCGTCGGATTGTCGATGATAGCAAAGTGATGGTAGTTGCACCGCAAGGCAAACGGGCTAGCGATGGATGCTTAGCCTCTCTACCATTCTTCAAGGCAAGTGGTCCTTCAATTGGCGACCACTATTAGGAGCGGGCTAGCGGCCCGGAAAGGATTCCGAATGTTAAGGATATTGGCTGGCTTAGTCATCATGCTTTCGCTTTCAGGCTGCGCAAATCGTCAAGGCTGGGGTAACGCATGGGGACAGGGAACAACAGACCGTCAAAAGGCGCGAGCTGTTGTCCATGATCCTTACACATTGAACGATATTGGCCCCGAAGTCGTCGGTGGACGCCCTCGCGAGTTCATGAACCCTCAATCTGAACCAAAACGCCAGCACGCCACCGATCAGTTTCCAACGGGATGGTCGT
>JANNNN010000270.1:0-5227 GCA_031398555.1 Planctomycetia bacterium
CAAGCACTGACGAATGTAGACCATCAAGTGCACACCATCCGCAAAGCCAACCAAACTCAACAGCACCGGCAAAATTACTTGGCTGAACGGATTGTCTTCCCAACCAAAGTATCGCAAGAATCCGAGCGACAAAAACACACCCAGCGCCGGCGCGGCGGCAACGACCATGACCACCGTGAAACCACGAAACAGAATAATCGCCATCCCGAGAATCATCCCGTACCCGATCAACTGAAACGTGTACACATTCGAAGCTTGATTCTCAAGCATCGCGAGCCGTATTGGTACGCCGCCAGTCATCTCAAAGGACATTTCGACACCGGGATGTTTGGCCAACGTCGCCTTGGCAACGTCGATCACATGCGTCGTGCAGTCGGCATCTTCATCAACGAAAATCCAGTTGAAGTTGATCCCAATCAATAAAGTGGTCGCGTCCTTTGACAAGAACATGCCGACGACCAGCGGGTGCTTTAGCGCTTTTTCCTTGGCCATCGCAAAGCGTTGCTGCGAAGCCTGACCACGCGGCAGAATTGCCTCCGATAAACCAAAGATGTTCAGTGGAGGAGCTTGGTCGAGCCATTGAACACTCGCAATTGTATCCTGATGTTCCAGAGTATCGACAATATCGCGGATGGCTGCCGCACCATCGCGACTAAAGAACTGCTCAGATTGAACCACCAGAAACGCTTGAGCTCGGCCCAGCGAATTGCGTTCGACGTTCATTGCCGGCGTCTCGCGTCTCGCCCTGGCTCTCTGATTCGCTTCCTCTTTAATAACTTCAGCGGGCTTTAAGCCCCGCCACAGATCCTGTGGCCAAGTGGGCCGGTAATAACCACCAATCGCCAGAGAAACAATCGAGACCAGCGCGAACGAACACACTCGCGGATGGTCAACGATGCTTGCAAACGTACGCGCTATCCAAGATTGGGACGAACTACTTTCCACGTTTCGTCCTTGCCGCCGCAATCAACTCCTCGCGAGTAATCGAACCGTCGCCATCCGCATCGATTTGGACAAATGAACGGTCCTTAACGATGCGTGAAACTTCAGGAATGATGACTTTGCCATCTTTGTTCGAATCAAACTTTGCCAGGAAATTATCGGCGTACTCGACTTGCCCAGCGGTCGGTTCGATCACCTCGCTGCTGGCCGTTTGAGTTACAGTCTGCGTCTTGGCCAAGTCACTGTCTGCGGAGCTCTTCTTAAGCGGCTGGGCAACTTCCAAGAATGCAACCGACATCTCCTCCCAAGTCTGATCGCCCCACACAACATACTCTTCTGGAGCTGGGTTAAACGGATTGCCCTTCGAATTATCAAACGTTGTCGTCAGCTCAAGTGACTTCAAGTCGCTGAATCGTAGGGGTTCGGCAAATTCGTAGGTGTGCTGCCAATTGAAGTCATAGTGTGGGACCTTCAACAGCGTCCTTCGATCTTCCGATGCAGAATTGCGACCTGCCACAGCCACCATTTCAAACGATTTGCCTCGCAAGTGCATATGCGGTGAAACGGCAAGCAACACTCCGTCCGGTGGCAGACGATTAACCCGTGAATTGACCACGTGATCCGACTCGCCGGGCGGTATTTCGAATTCTTGGTCGATACCGACCATCGTAAACACTTCATGTGTCACTTCGCTGGCATCCATAAACGTCATGCCAATTTGCGTGGCATCCGTTTGTTCTTGCCCGTTGGGTGTGTAATGCATTTGAAACACCAGCTTCGACCCGGCGGGGATTTTTCTGGCAAAACCGGGCGGAAAAATCGTCGCTCGCTGCCCAGGCACATAAGCCGTCAACCATCCAATCCCTGCGAAATCAACTCCGTCTGGTGGCCGCACGAATACAATCGCATGATGCACGACCGATGGATTGCCAGGCACAATCTGAGCCGACGATACCCAACGGTCTTCCATGATTTTTGGATCCACAACAAAATACTGATAATCCACCGAACCGCTCGCCGGAATCGTGTAAGGCTTATCGCGCATTGCCACAATCAATTCAGGTTCGCTAGCTAGACGCCACCCGTCGATGAACTTCGGCGGCGTAGGCAAATCCACTTTGTCACCGTAGGGCGCCCCGGCTTTAACCCATTCCTTCAATAGTGCGAGGGCACTGTCCGGCAGGTGTCGTTCGTTTTTGAAGGCACCAAATTTCGGATCAGCGTGCCATGGCGGCATCCGCTTTTGCTCCACCACTTCAACGATCATCTCTGACCAGCCGCGAACTTCGTTGTAGTCCGTGATATCAAACGTCCCAATCTCACCCGTTCGATGACACTCCACGCAGTGCTCGTTGAACAGAGGTGCAATGGTTTTGCAATAAGTGATATCTGTTGTAAGATCCGTCGCAGTTGGTTTCTCAAAGGTAATCAAACAACCCACTGGCTCAGCCCGCGATTCAGTTGGGTCTTTTCCAGCCAGCACTGCATCAATCGCACTTTGCAAATGACTGGTGTTCGCGGTGGACCGTTTGACGCCTGGCGCATACTGGTCGTCAACGCGCCCGCTGTAGCGGATATTGCCTTCCGCATCGATCAAGAAAACCTCCGGCACGCGCGTTGCCTTGAGTTGCCGAGCAAACGTTTGACCTGCGTCGTGAACTTGAGGAAAGGATACGCTGAGTTCTTTCACGAACTTCTGCACATCGGTTTCGGAATCGTGCATGTTGGAATGAATACCTACGAAGCGGACGCCTTGGTGGGCATACTGCTTCGATAAGTCGTCCAACCGAGCCGCATAGAACCGAGAAACCGGGCACTCTGTCCCCAGCACGCAGTAAACTCGCAGCTTTGCATCCGCAATCGAAACGACTGCGCCGTCAATTGACCTTAGTTCCGTGGATGGCAACTGGCTCGGCGGCTTTTCCAGCTGGGGCTCATCAGCACCTATCTTTGTCAACAAGCTAACGAGCAAAATCAGACTGCAAGGTACAGAAGCTAACGAGCGGCAGTAATTCATTGTCGGTCCAATATATTCTTCGCCTGTGCTTTAACGTAGGGTCTATTATACCGCGAAGTCGATTCCCAGAATGTGACATATCGTGGCGAATGCTGCCAGCATCCGAAAACGTGGAACGGGAGAACGAAGCTCTGCCGAGCAAGTCTCCACATTCCGTTTTATCTAACTGTACCCGCAGGCTGCCAATTGCCTACTCAAAACAGCTCACGGCCACTCACGTTTACCAAGTACAGTTAAGTCTCATTGTCACGCGGAGACACGCTCGGCAGGAGCCTCGTTCTCCCGGCAAGCGTTCTCCCGGCAAGCGTTCTCCCTGTTTTTATGGCCTACAGCCTGCTCAAAGATACTGATTGATCAAATTCTCCAGCATCTCTTGGCGGCCACTAGCGTTCGGCGCTGCTTCACCCTTGGCCAGCATGTACTTTTCAAGGGCTGCCAACGAAGACTTGCCGCTTTCAATTTCTTTACCAAGTTCGCTATCCCAACTGCTATAGCGCTGCTTCACAAAATCGGCCAACACGCCGTCAGCACGAATCGCTGCAGCAATCTTCAAACCCCGAGCGAACGCGTCCATTCCGCCAATATGAGCGTAGAAGAGATCGAGCGGCTCAAAGCTCTCGCGGCGGACCTTGGCATCAAAATTCACACCGCCAGTCGTCAGACCGCCGTGCTTCAGAATCGCCATCATGCACTGGGCTGTTAAATAGTAGTCGGTTGGGAACTGGTCCGTGTCCCAACCCAACAGCAAATCGCCGGTGTTGGCATCGATCGAACCCAACGCACCTTGATGACCGGCGTAATCGAGCTCATGCATCATCGTGTGACCAGCCAACGTTGCATGGTTGGTTTCAAGGTTCAGTTTGAAGTACGGCATCAAGTCGTAGGCGCGCAAGAAATTCAAACAAGCGGCTGCATCCGAGTCGTATTGATGCTTGGTCGGCTCCTTGGGTTTTGGCTCGATCAAAAACGGACCTGTGAAGTTGATTTGCTTGGCATAGTCGACCGCCATGTGGAAGAAGCGAGCCAAGTGATCCAATTCACGCTTCATGTCGGTGTTGTAAAGATTCTGATAACCTTCACGACCGCCCCAGAAAACATAGTTTTCACCGCCGAGCTCGTTGGTAATTTCCAAACACTTCTTAACTTGGGCTGCTGCGTATGCAAACACATCCACGTTACAGCTCGTCGCCGCCCCATGCATAAACCGAGGATTGCTGAACAGGTTCGCCGTGCCCCACAGCAGTTTTACGCCAGTCTTTTGTTGATGCTCTTTCAACGACTTAGCGATCTTTTCAAAGTTCTTATGCGACTCTGCCAGCGTGGCCCCTTCGGGCGCAACATCGCGATCGTGGAACGCATAAAACGGGGCTTGTAGTTTCTCGAAAATTTCGAAAGCCACTTCAACACGCTTGAGCGCATTGTCGACCGAATTCGAACCATCGTCCCACGGCCGGACAGCAGTTCCTGGCCCAAACGGATCCCCGCCAGTCCCCCGCATCGTGTGCCAATAAACGATACTGAACCGCAAATGGTCCTTCATGCTCTTCCCCTCGATCATTTCGCTTGGGTTGTACCAGCGAAATGCGAGTTGATCCTTGCACTTCGGTCCTTGATATTCGATGCGGTTAATCTCTTTAAAATAGCTCATCGCGTCAGCAGCCTCGGGTTGAATAGGGGGTGTTTCAGAGGAAAGAAACGATCCTGAAACAGCATGTTTTACCGCGAAAAACCGTTTTTCTCCAGGTGGCACGCAAGGTAAACTTGGCTTAAGCATGTTTATCTTTCGCCGTGCTAAATCCATTGAAAGACGACGATGGCGAGTGTTAGTATTGCACCTTTTCAAATCACGGATTCTGACACATAGTGGACCAGCGTATCACTATTGGAACTTACAGATAAGCAACTGCGTGAGGCGTGCAAAGAGAAGAAATGCTCCCACGGATGGCAAGGCGGTCCCACGGATAAATGCATCGGCCTCATTCGTGAAGATTGGCGCACGTCAGTCGGATACAACCTCGGGTTCATTCGCAAGCGGATTCAGTGAATTGCGTTGTGATCGGCTTTTTGCGGGACATGAATCGATATAGGAGGATGCAACCCGGCAGCGGTATACTGAAGTGACTTCGAACGGCGCCGTTGCTAGCACTTGCTCTCGTGGATGTTAAATGGGTCAAGGAGGATCGACGATGGCTTTTCTCAAAACATATACCAACCGATTGGGCCTGCTGCCGTTGGCGATCTTGTTGTTCTTGTTCCTGGCCGCGAACG
>JANNNN010000290.1:0-13245 GCA_031398555.1 Planctomycetia bacterium
GCTGGGTCGGTTTGGTCTTGAGCTCGCCTGCCGCCGCAATATAGGGGACCAAAGTCACATGCACCGACAGCGTCCGGTCGCGGCCGAGTTCGTTGGCGACCGGTCAGGAATAACCGGAAAGTGGGCATCATCGGCGCCATTTTAAAATGGCTTCCGAACCGTCAATTTGTGCTTGTTGGCGACAGCGGCGAACGAGACCCAGAGGTTTATCGGTTTCTAGCAAAACGTTTTCCAAATCAAGTGGTAGCGATCTTGATCCGTAACTTGGAGTCGCGCCCCCTTGATCGGCGCCGTATTCGTAAACTGGAAGCAATCAGTAAGCATTGCGAGGTGAGGATCTACCGCGACGCATCCGAAATCGCAGACGTTGCCCTTCGTTACTTGTAATCTCGCGGAGCGAGAGTGCATGCAGAACATGGAAATGGACACCGCTTCTTCCAAGCCAACTTCTCTCCGACGCATTTGCATTCGCTGTTTCGTTGCCATTGCACTAGTCATTATCGCAACCGATACAGCGCCCAGATGGCAAGTCGTTACGCCGCTTCAGAATCAACTGCGCCCCGTGCTCAATCTCACGGGCTTGTGGCAAGGCGACTGGCCCCTGTTCGCCCCCAATCCAGTCATTAACAACGGCTGGATATCGGCAGAATTTTACGCCTCGGGCGAGACATCTCCCCTGTTAGACTCCGACAACAAGCCGCTAGGTTGGAATTCTCCCATTTGGTCGGAATGCACATCATGGAACAAGTTCTATCGATTTCGGCATATGAATTACTTTAACCGTGCCGCGTACCGAGGAAAGGATGTTCTGGACGATCTTAGCGATTACATCGCTCGTGAAAAACTTGGCAGTAATTTTCACTTTGTAGAGGCACGCCCCAACCAAGGCGGGCCGCACGACGTTTCGCTAGTCGAACTTCGTCTGAGCAAGAATGGTTTGCAGATCGTTCTGCCTGAAGATGGGACTCTGCCATCACCCGAAGAGACGACTTGGATCTACGTGGGATCGAGTCTCGGATTGCGAAAGTACGCGAAGTGAGTTTATCACAAAGAACATTGGCCCCAGTGGATCGTTTTCTTTTCGAAGCATGCGATCCTACCGTTTGCTCCGGAATTCGAATCGCCCATGCTTCACTGTTGATTGTTTGCACTCTTGTATGGATGATCAACAGCAATTTATGGTTCACAGATACGGGTGTGCTTACCGCCCGTTCCGCGCAGGCTTTGAATGATGGGCAGCAACTTTCGCTTTTCTTTTGGTTTCCATCAAACCTTTCGTTAGTCCACATTTCTCTCGCAATTTTGTTTTTTCAATCTTGGCTGCTGCTCGTGGGTTGCTGGTCAAGGATCCAAATAGCCTGCATCTTTTTTTGGCTAGTATCCTTCCAGCACCGCAATCCACTGATCTGCGATGGGGAGGATATCGTTTTGCGGCTGCTCAGTTTCATGATGATCTGGATGCCACTCGACCATCGTTGGTCATTGCTCAGGTGGCGTTTCGGCTGGCCGCAATCAATGGCCGGCCGGGAACATGCCTGGGCGCTCCGCTTAGTCCAATTTGAAATCACCGCCATTTATGTGTCCAATGCTTGGTCGAAATTACAGGGGGACACCTGGCGAGATGGCACAGCTCTTTATTACGTTTCCAAAATGACGGACATGTTTGGTCGGGGTTGGCTGCCGACCGGATTGTTCGAGATGGAGTGGTTCGTGCACCTGGCAACGTGGAGCGTGCTGGTAAGCGAAATGGTTTTACCGATCGCATTATGGCTTCGACCGACGCGGCGATTGGCAATCGGTCTTGGTATCGCCCTGCACCTGGCAATCGAATATTCGATGAACCTATTTCTGTTCGAATGGGTCATGCTAGTCGGGCTGATGTCGTTCCTTAGTCCCGCTGACCTAAGATGGCTCGCAAGTTGGCAAAGCTTGTCCAGTCACCTTGCCTCCACGCGTTCAATTCTAAAATTGCGACTATTCAAACTTGCCTGCCCTCGCCCCAGTACTTTGGGGCAAGGGGTCGGGGGTGAGGGGCCAGAGGATGACCAGAGGACGACTAGAAATTTCTGATCTTAGGGCAAGATCGAGCGGTACCCGACAGCGATGCTAAGCCCTGTTTACTTCTTTTCTTTAACCAATTCGAACTTGGCTTTCTTAAACGCTTCTTCACCGAACAGTTTTTCGACTTGCTCTTCTGGCTTTAGCTTTTCAGCATCAGCTTTGCAATTCTTGCAGCAGAAAGCAATTTTTGTTCCGCCAACATCGATCGCCGTACTAGGATCAATTTTGCCGCCAGATGTTGGGCAAGCTTGTTGTTCGTATTGCTTTGAAGCAACCAACTGATGATTGGCTTTTGGAGCCATCTTTTCTTTTTCTTCCTTGGTCATCTTCTCAAATTTGCCTTTGCAATTGTCGCAACAGAAGAAGACCTTTCCTTCTTTCCACTCAGCCGCTTTGTCCTCTTTCGCGTCCTTGCCGGCGGCGATGATGCATTTGACATCTTTTAATGACACGGTTGTTGCCGCGTATCCGATCGTTGCCATGACGGCGAATGCTGCAAAAACCGAAACCAAAGTTCGCTTACTCATACTTGTCACCTTATCTTAGAACAGGGGAAAACAGGGTCTGGAATATCTACTTTTCGTGTAGGACAGCTTTTCACTGTAGCGCACTTGGCGAGCCAAGTCAACCGTCGCGAAGGATGTTAGCGTCGCAGCGGCACGATCGGAATCGTCGAACGAGCTGCCGTTTGGGTTGGCACAAAGTACCAATAAGGCCGTGTCAGATCCGAATTCGGACGCAGATAGTCGCGTGCTTCGATCGGCTGGCCGTTGAGCAATTGCCCTAAGTCGTAGAGCACACTGACGTTACTGCCGTAATACGAGTGCCCCAGCAAGCTGCTGTCGACAGCAGTCGCGTCAATCGTCTGCATGCCAGGAACAAGCAATAGCTCGCTGCCAGAGTCGCCAGCCCGTTGGCCATGATTGAAGTATTTGGATGCAATCAAGGCCAAGTCGGTCTTGGACGTATACAGGGTGACCCGGTTACCTCGCGGAACAATTTTGGGCGCTATGTCGTGTTTAAAAACCTCGGCATCGATATCTGGAGCGGCCAAGACAATCTGATTGAATTTTGTACTGTCACTCATTCTCAGCAGAGCAGACGTTAGCCCAACATTGCCCATGCTGTGGGCGACCAAGTTGATTGAGGTAGCCTTGGATTTTGCGGCAATCTCCGTCAGGAAGGACTTGATCTGATCGACACTGTTTTTGATATTCTCACTATCATGACGATAGCCATACCAATTGGCTTGAGAAGGCCAACTGTAAAAAACCGGGGCTCCAGGAAATTTTAAATCAAAGGCCATTTGAGCGGTCCGTCGTGCGGCGTCTTCGAATGACACGTTATAACCATGCACAAACACAAGCACATTGTTCCCGTTTAGTGTGAGTTCATGATGCATGTCATCGAAGAACGAGTCGGGATCGAGTCGATGAACGCTTTTCAGTACAATGTGCTTAGCTGGGTCCTCGGTAAAATCCATCTGTAGAAGCAATGGAGACTCAAGTTCTCCAGTGCGATGAGATTCAGGGATGGTGACTTCGCAAACTCCCATTTCGACTGTTTCACTCAACTGCGTACCATATTCAACATTCTCGATTTCTTTGACTGCCGAGTCCGTGAAGCGAATGGTCTGGACTGCTAAAGACGTACACGCCGCCAGGCCCGTTACAGCCGCTAAAGTGTACTTGGGTGACTTTCGTCGAAGAAATCCAAAGCAACAAGTCGCCAAGGCCGCAATCGCCAAACCCATCGCTGCTCCGTACCCAGGTGCAGACGTTCGTTCTGCGGCCGGCTTGCTGGCCACAACGCTTGTAGGCTGCCGATTGGTTCCATAGAAGACCTTGACCAAGCGATCCTCGACGGACGCCAGCGGCGAGGGCGTGCGGGCTTTCTCAGTGTCAGGAATTAGTAGTGGCTCGTCTATCTGCGAGTGATTGATTCCCTCAGGCATTGCTTGGGCTTTGTGCGGGATAGGCGGCGCAGCCATCGCCGTCTGTTCACTAGATTCTGACTTGGTGACCAATCGTGAAATTGCAAATGACCCCGTCCATTCCTCGTAATCGTCACCCGCTCCTAAATCAGACGTAATGTAGTCCGCCAATTGCAGCATTCGCGCGCGGCCCCCGGTGGGAGTCTGCTCGTTCTGTAACGCCCCCATCAGTTGGGGCAACAAATTGTCATCAAAATCCCAGCCATTCAGTACCGACTCAAAGAACTCTTGTCCCAATCGCTCGTGCGACAACAAATCAATCATCGGTGACCAATCGGTCGGGTGCATCTTCGACGCAACTCGCATGCAAGTTATTCGTTGCTCGTCGGTCGCATTAGTGTCTCGCATCGTGTCAAGTAATAATGGCAGAATGACTGGTCCAAGATCCGCTAACGTTTCTTCGATGATGTGATTGTTTGAGTATTCGCTGAGCCCGATGAGGTCACGGGAACTCTCCACAGTCAGTCCTGCCAAGTGTTTTGCAAACGCCGCGCCGACCCGCAACTCACGCGAACTGTTGGCGGCAAAGGCTGCAATTCGCGGCATTGCAGCCGCAGGTTGTATCTGCGAAAGAGCAAGCAAAGCGGCTACACGCAGGCTTGGTTCTTCATTGTCTTGGGTAGCCGCTTCTAGCTGGGCAACAGCCGTCGGAGCAGCTGTTAGGCTGGCTGAGCCGAATGCGCCGACCGACGAGGCTGCCGCTGCTCGAACCGACGTTACTTCGCGCGGGTTAGCCAGGATTTTCAAGCAGTCGGAGACAGCTGCTTTTGCAATGGGCCCGACAATCACTAAAGAACGCAGAACGTGTTCTCGTACGACGGGATCTGCGCTGGACAATTTCTCTGCAATAGGCACGACAGCACGCGCACCAATCTTTCGCAAAACCAATGCGACTTCTGACTTCGTGCTAATGGTTACTTGAGGATCGACAACAATTGCGACGAGCTGGCTTGTAGCGGGAAATGCCGCTTCGCCCAATTCGCCGATCGCTTTCGCACACGCCACACGAACATACTCTTCGCTCGAACTTAGGCCATTCATAAGTGGTGGAAGTGCCGCAGCCCCCTTTGGACCAAACTTCGCGATGGAATTCGCCAATAGGACATATCGCTCATCGGACTTCTGCAAAGACCTCAACTGACTTGTAATCGCTTGAACGGCTTCAACTGAGTTGGGCGCAAATGTCTGCAAATCAGATAAAACACTCTCTCGAAGCGACTGAGTTTCATCAGGTAAATTGATGATGGCTAGTAGCGAAGCGTGGATCGTTGTGGGCAACTCGCCGAGTTTTGCCAGCGCCATTTCGGCTTCCAGTCGTGACTCCTCTAGCTCCGCGCGATCGAGCAGCATGCTAACCAAGGCTGCCTGAGCTCGCGTTCGGTCCACAGTGGTTCTACCCAGCGAATGCAAAGCGGCGCTGCGGACTTCGAGCGGTAGGCGACGATTAATTGCAATATCCAAGATACGTTCGAACAGTTGCCTGTCATTGGGTACGACATTGGCAAGTAGTGTCGGGGTCCATGTCGGCATTTGGTCATCGACCAGACTCAGCAGAGCTTTCTTCATCGCTGCATGTCCACTCTTGCCCCATCGATTCGCAGCGAACTCCAACAGATAGAAATCGTTTCTTGAGAGCACGTTGTACATCGCCTCAAGAAGCACTTCGGGTTGATTCAGGTAGTTCGCGCGGACCGATTCAATCAGCAGTAATGCTTGAACACGATCCGCCACGGCAAATTGTTTTTGCAAACGCGCGATCGCAATAGCCGTCACCGCATCGATTGTTTCGGCTTTGCTCGCCGTCGACCTTTTAGTCGCTTGTTCTCGTTCCAGTTCTCTTGCGCTCGCAATGGATTCGAGCGCGGAGCGAACAGCCCGAGCGTGTCGCGGCTGATGGTCTTGTTTACCGAAGCGAACTAGGGTTGCTTCGAGCGAAGCAGTGACGGAGGCCAATTGACTGGAATCGATGGACGACGCATTTTCGATACGTCGCGCTATTTTGGCGATAGCCCATTCGGCTGAATATCGAACGTGCTCGTTCTTGTCTGCAAGTACAGGTACAAGCGTCTTCAAGGCTCGCGGCAGATCCTTAGCGACTTCCCCGATCGCGTAAGCCGAATACAGGCGTACGTCCGGATCTGTGTCATCCAAACATGCAATCAGTAACTCCGTAGCCGAAGAAGCTGCTTCTCCGAGCTTAGCTAGCTGACCGGCCGCTTGAACTTTTTGAGTTGGCACCGCGCTCGTCAGTTGGCGGGTGAATCTCGCCAGCAGCGCGGCGTCTTGCGCATCGACCTGCCTGATGTTTACGTGCAGAGTGGCGACGAATACAAGCATCGTCATCCACATTAAGATTCGTCTAGTTGGAAACAACTCGGAGCCTCCTGCTCGATTAACACGCTACAAAAACGTAGCTGGTTTCGTAAGAAACCGGACACTCGGGCTGGTAGCTGGTTTCGCAAAAAACCGGCCGCCCCTAACGCGGAATCGGCGCCGCCTCATGGATGAAACCCTGGGTTGGAACGATATTCGTTGGGCTCTTGGCAATTGGTTGTTCACCACTGGCTGTTACAACCGCCGAGGAATCACCGCGTGGTACCCAAACGGTCTTCATATTGCCTTTGCCAGAAACAAAAATAGTTTTTTCATTTGCAACTTGGCGTCCATCGGGCACTGTATAACGCACATAAACAATCACGCGATCGGCCTGGGGGTCAGGCCCATTCCATGGCAACGTCAAGTGAATACCTTGGCTGGCTCCAATCGGTTGGAACTTTGATTTGACTTCGTTAGCTGAATAAGTCCAACGTCCAACGCGTGACAATTCGCTCGGCCCGTCTTTACCCATTCTCGCTGGGTCGTGGACTGCTACTTCGAGTGCAGCGAAGATAGGTACCATTTGCCCTTCGACATTTTTGGGCTGCAGGACCAAGTACAAACCATCGTCATCGCTCTGGTCATCAAAGTTCGTAGCTCGAGAGAGCGAGGGATGAAATGCAAGTTCAACGATCCGCATGTCGGAAGGCTTTTCAGCACCCAGTTTCAACTGAGCGCGATCGCTCTTGGTGCTAGCCAACTGATTTGGCACATCAACGCGGCTCAGATTCAGCTCGAGATTGTTTGGCGGCGCAGATTTATTTTGGGAGTTAGTCTGCAAAGCATTTGAGCTGAAATTCTTTAGGACCGGCATGCCAGGGGGCAGTGGTGTTCCTGGCGATATCGTTATGGGTGTACCGGGATCGATGCTCGGAATCTCAAGCGGATCCGAAGGTGGCTCGACTTTTGGATTTTTTGGCAACTGCGGAAGTGAATCTTCGAGTTGACGATTACCCCCGGTCGCGCCGGGTGGCTCAAGAATCGATTCTGGTTTCTTTGGAGGCAAAGTATCGATTGATGGGTTAACCGGCGAGGCGCTTGGCACGGGCTCCGGAACCACGTCGTTGGTACTTTCTCTAGGTGAGAATTGTAGCGGCCCATGTGCATTTGGATCTGAATTTTGGCCCGACTTGGGTGATAATAACTGTCCGAATCCACGTTGCTGCGGCGGTGTTCCTGGTGATTGGCGAAGCTGCTGATTCTCCGCTTTGAGGCTGGCTAGTTCTTGTTCGAGAATATGATATTCGTTGTCGTAGTCGTACAGCTGATCTTCCAGTTGCCGGATTTCTGACGCCATGCTTTCAACATACAGGTCAGAGTAAGCCGCGTTGCGACAGCCCGCTTGCGCAGCGGCAAACAGCAGCAGAACGGCTCCCTTTAGGGCGTGCTCTGGTAAAAGTTTTTTGCGTGGCGTGGGATTATACATCTATCCGTCGCTTGGCTGACGTGGGCGAACTTGGGTCCGAATACGAAATTGGCGCACAAATTTTTCGCAAGTAGACAAGTAGCCAATCTTTCCGCCCCGCGTCAAGCTCATCGTGGCGCCCCCCACCACTACCCGAGCTAATTGCCTCCATTGAAGCATTCGAAAGGGACAAGTCACTGCCATCGGCACCGCCTGACGGCTCTCCAATTCTTTGCAATTTGTGAAGCTTTCGAATTGCTTCACTAAGGTGGCTTGGGGCTACAGGGAAAATCGCTTCGGCACGGATTCGGCCACGGGACAATCGCGTGTTGATAGCTAAGAAGTCAGATACTTGTTCGGCACGTTTTTCACTTCATAACGAATATCAAAACGATGTTGAATGAGCAATTGAACGGTTCGAGCTATGGTTGCCTCGTCACGATGACGGTTCACTATCATACTGCAAGCCATTATCGACGAAAGCTTGCACACACTGTTTGAATCTCGGTCCTCTTCCATACTCACTGACAAGTTCGTGCAGTAACGGTTCGCTGCGAAAAAGGCATTGGGGCTAACGCCATTTTGGGAGCACTCTATGAGAGCCTCCACATTACGCGTTTCGATGTCCTCAATCGCTCGTGCCATGTAGTCCATGATTTGACCTTAGCTTCGGAATTCCGGAGTCCGCTAACAGGGCCATGAATAATGCGGTTCAGATAATCACTTTGCCAAAACCCGCACTCGGTTATTCTCCGAGTCGCCGATGATCAATTCGCCACTTGCCAGCCAGCAAACGCCATGCGGACGCTTGAGTAATCGCGTTTTCGGATTGTCGCCGTCGCCGTTGAATCCAGGTTCGCCCTTGGGGGAGCCGACAATCGTGCTTATGACATTGGTCTTGAGATCGACCACGCGGATCGCGTGATTCTCTGTGTCTGCAATAAACAAAGCAATTCCGGGATTCACCGCTGCACCCTTGGGTCCATTCAACTTGCAGAGCCTCGCATCAGCGCCATCACCTTCAAAACCCTTCTTTCCTGATCCGGCCACATGATGGATTATTCCCGTCGATCGATCGATTCGCCAAACGCTATTTCCTTCCCGCAGCACGATCCACACGTTCTGTTTATCAATCGCTAAAGAGCGAGGACCTTCGAGAGCTTGTTCGCTGGCTTTTGTGCCATCAACCGGTCGACCTTTTTTACCGTTACCGCAAATGGTCGCGATCTTGCCGCTGTTCAAGTCAACTTTGCGGATGCAATGATTCATTAGGTCTGCAATGAACAACTCGGGACCGTCCACAGCAATGCTATAAGCCTGATTCATTTTCGAATCGACTGCCGCGGCACCGTCACCTGAGTAACCAACTTCACCGGTGCCCGCGATGGCTTTCCATTTGCCATGGGCATCGACCAGTCCAACGCGGTTGTTACGTGTGTCTGCGATGTAGATATTGTCCTTCGGATCAAGTCGAACTTCGTGGGGCTGATTCATAGCGACCGAGGTTGCTGCGTCCCCCGTCTTGCCAGACATCCCTTCGGCACCCGTACCAGCGATCAATTCCAGTGACTTGCGATCGGCACTCAAGCGGTAGATTACGTGCTGATCAAAGGAAGCGATAATTAGGTTGCCGTTGGAGTCCGGTTCGATGCCAAACGGGTTGGTGATCGCGATAGCAGTTGCAGCACCCCGCTTCTCCGCAGGTCCAGTTTTTCCGGAGCCAGCGATAGTGGTGATTTTGGAAAACTGAGTTTGAGAGAAAGCATAATTCGATGAGAAAACGAAAAAAAGCGTCAGCACGAAAAGTTTTTTTGTCATAGTCGATTCCTTGGGTGTATTTAAGGGGCGTTTGCTTCCAGCGTGCGAATTTTCTGAATTGGTTACCCGTTAACCCATCATTGCGCATTGACATAAGTGGCAAGTGCCTGCGACGCGCTACCGGTCAAACGATTCGATGGACAGGCCTCGCACATGACTGCTGCACACGTTTAAGGGTAATTGTAAGCCGGATTATTTGGGTCGAAATCGCTATCGGTCAGTCCCACGTTCAGTTTTACATCGAGATAAGTGTACTCTTCTTCGAGCAGCGGTTCACCACCAGCTACTTTGGGCCATAGAAATGCCGCGTAACGGAGCGGAATCATGCGCTCGGTATCGATGAAAATCTGCGCGATATGAAAATCGTATCGCGGATCGGGTTGTGGGTGAGTAACTTGAATCAACCGACACACTCGGTCGCCCACATGTTGGTCTTCGACGATCTGTACATCACAGGGGCCAATCAGCCGATCGCGCTCGCCTTTCTCGATCAGCTTTTCGACTAAACGCGTCAGTCCAATTTCAGTGATGGGATATTTGTTATCGATCATGGCGAGCATACCTGCAGGGTCAAGATCCACTCGCATCAAGTTTAGAAAGCCTCCTTCGTGACCAGTCAATTTGTTGCCATTGGCGCCTTCCGTCCAAATCACTTCGCGACCGCGAGCCGATTTGGGTTCGATCATTTTTAGATAAGCCGACAGGGGACGAGTGATCTTGTCCTCTGTTACGCGTCGCGTGCGAATCTTGAATTCCATCTGAACTTCGCTACCGAGGACTCCTTTAATGCGTTCGCGTTTGATCAAGCGACCAGAGTAATCGTCGACTTTGTCCTGCATTTTTCCCAAAGCTTGCCTCGCAAGATCGAGTACAGGATCGAGAGGATGCTCGCCAGTAGCTTGATCATGTTGATTGCTCGCCAGTTCTTTTTCGAGCTCCTCACGCATACCCCCCGGGACTTGAATGGGCTTTGCGGCCGACACTGCCTTAGCGGCATCATTGGTTACTGGATCACTTCGAAGCACTTTGAAGTAGATCACCGCGCCGACTACGCAAAGCAAACAAAAAGTAAAAAGCAGCGCGGGTTTGCTTAGCAAACTCTTTAGGAATTGACCTATCATCAGTCATGCAATCCAAATTCGGTAGCCTTGTCGAGCAGGTGTTGCACTTGCTCGCGTTCGATCGTTTTTGCTAACTCAATAGCGGCAGGGGCAAGTGAAAAATCGCGATAGATATGATGTAACATCAGCCCCTTTTCGCAAAGCTCGCGAAAGCCGTCCAGAAAGCGGACGGTGACCTCTGGGTTTTTCGAATCGCGAAAAGCGATCGTGTGCTCGTGATCGAGCTCGACGTAAACAGCCAACAGTCTTGCGGCGGCGTCAAAGGCAGAGTTGACTGCTTTGATTTCAACGATACCTCGACCACGGGCGGCGAACAGTATCGCTTGCGCCTCACCGCTGATCGAACTCAGTTCGACGGCAGTCAATTGGCCACGAACCCAGCGTTCGCTACACAACTGAGCGAGAGCAACCAGCATCGGGGCTCCGTTGCCGAGCGCCTCCCAACTGCCGTGGAGGTAATTGTCGATTGGATTAAGATTCACAGCCATCAGCAAAACTCTGGTTGGAGCAAACGTCGAAAGCGGCCTCCTTTATTCTACGAGTAAGTGGAGAGTGGGATATGGCCGGGTCAATTTGGTTGACTTGACCCATCTGCAGTGGGTAAAACCTGCGAGATTGGGCTTGACCTATTTATCCGTGGGACCGCTTTGCCATCCGTGGGGTAAAGCACCTTTCTTTCCACAGATGCATGGCGTTACTGCGGATGAAAGGAGGAACTTGGACAGCCACAAAAAACTTGCCAAACTCGAAACTCAAAAAAAATCGAAAAAGGCTATTTTAGATGCTCGTTAAACCAATCCCACACTGCTGGGTATTGCTCCATGACACCTGGCCAAGAGCTGTGGCCGCCGCCAGGGTGCACGATGAGCTTTACAGTCAACCCGAGTTCTTCGTATTTTTTCTTCATGATTTCGGACTGCTGAAGCGGTACTGTTTTGTCAACGTCGCCATGAATTAGAAGCAGCGGTGGGGCTGCTTTGGTTGCGAAATAAATCGGAGAAATTTCACGGAGCTGCGGTTCCAGGTCTGTCACCTTGCCGAGCACTTTTTCAAAGAACCCGGGGCGAGTCAGTTCGATCATCGCGTAACCTTTTGGGATACTCCAATTGATCAAGTCAGTCGGAGGAAACCATGCCACGACCGCTTGCGTTCGGCTGCTGACCCGTTCGACTGGATCCTTCGAGTCAGCAATCCCATCGTCACCCTTCATGGCTGTCATTAAGGACAAGTGTCCGCCTGACGAACCGCTGGTGATGCCCAAATTTTTCGGATCTACTTTGAAGCGCGCGGAATTCGCGCGCACGAAACGAACTGACCGAATAATGTCCGGTGTCATGTCCGGCACGTGATAGCGCGGGCTGCTGCCGTGGCGAATAATGAAAACGGTGAATCCGCCTTTAATCAGACCTTGCACCCAGTGATCTTTCTGCCGTCGTTCCTCTTCATCTGTCAGAATATCCGACTTTTTGGAGTTCCAACTACCGCTCGAAACAAGGATCAATCCGAGGCCATTGCGATCCTTGAGTGGATCGATGACATCTAACGTCATCGCCAGGCCATCTTTGTGTCCGTAAACCACATCTTCGGTAGCTTGGTACTCGACCGGCTTGTCATCGGCTCTTGCCTCGATCGACAGCTCTACGCCAAAGCTCAATAACAGAAATCCAATCAATGCGTATCGAACCATTTTGCAATCCCCCAAGTTGTATTTAAATCTCGAATCATTCGGCCAAAACCCGCGTTACCTGGTCGTTGCAGCTTCGATGTGTGCGACCCACCTAAACAGCCCATGCAAACTTGCGCACGTAACGTCCAGATGATCGTGAATTGTAGCTGGATTCGTAAGAATCCGGAGGCACAGGCGGTTTCCCAAACAATCGCTAAAATTTTGAGTGTAAACTGAGCAGCCGAGAGTTTAACAGCTTTTTTGGACGGCTCGCACCAATATCCGGAGGGACTTCAACATGCTCAAGTATTCGTTGGCTGTGTTGTGTTTGTTTGCAGGAGGTTGTACGCCAGAGAGCGGACTTGAGAGCTCGCATGAAGAATCAATTTCGACGGCGAGCAGTCCCCAGGTTGTATCGCCTAGGTTGGAGAATAGCAGCGGCGTTACGGCCGAAAGCGATTCGTTGGAGACAAAGGCCGTTGAGGCTCCACAGAAAACTGTCGCTCCAGTTGGCTTTCAACTAGCGGCTGGCGCACTCGACTCAAAGTTGGCGCCACGTTACTCACCGCCTGGTAAGGGTTTGAAACTAGAGCCATTCGAAGCGCCAACTGAGTTGGGGGTCGATGGCCTGCAAGCCGAGGTTGTGCTGGGCGCTCCAGTTGAAAAGCAAACTCCGGTGAAGTTGCTCATTACGCGAGCGGCGGCCGAAGCAGCGTATACGAATCTCTACGTCGATACAGACGGAAACGGCAAGTTCGACGAACCTGTCATTGCAGCCACGATGTCCGACGCGCGGGGGATGACA
>JANNNN010000301.1:0-6478 GCA_031398555.1 Planctomycetia bacterium
TGTTGGCTTGAGCCAATCGCTTGGAACGAGCACCACTACTGTTTTTGGATTCGACAGGCTTATGCTGACGATTGATGAATCGCCAGTGATGGGATCTTTTTTGATTCGCTCAAAACCTTGGCTATCGCTTTGCCAATGGCCTGTGACGGGCTGCAATTCAAACTGTTTTTCACCAAAAATCGTATCGATCGTCAGCCCGCTTTGTAAGGGTCTTTTCTCCTGTGCCGTTGCCGGAAATGCATAGCCAATAGCTAGGCAGGCAGCCACTGAGAGGAGATGCCGACAAAGACATTGCGAAGACAGGTTGCGAATCATTTGAGTCACTTTGTAATGACGATTGCTGCCAAGGATGACCGCCTAAGTATACTTGTTCGCGCAAGTGTGTGGCGGTTGAGTGACAGCATACTCTCGACTAAGTTAGTGTGCTTGATGCACTGCGATTCAGCACCCCGATCCACTTTGAAAAGTCGAGCTCGAATGACAAAGCAACTGACAGTTTTTGTTATTTCCTTTCTAACACTTCTTCCTTCGGCTAAGGCGCAATTCAATGACTGGAAGTACTCGGGCGCGATTTGCATCCTTACTACCCCGGAAGGAGCCGATCTTCCAGCCACATCGTCGCTAGAGAAATTTCCCTTGCTAATTCGATTGAATCGAGATTTTTTCGACTTTCAACAGGCGAAGTCTAATGGCGAAGATTTGCGGTTTGTGGTGGATGGAAAATCGTTGCCTTATCAGATCGAGCAGTGGGATAAAGTCGCCGCCCAAGCAATCGTTTGGGTGCAAGTGCCGACGATCAAGGGTAACGCTCGCCAGACGATTCGTATGCATTGGGGGAATGCTGCTGCGAAGGACGAATCGAATGCAAATGCCGTCTTTAATGAAGCAAACGGTTTTGCGAGCGTCTGGCACTTGACGGAACCAGTTGTAGATGATGCTGGCGGTACGAATTCGAAAGATGAAGGGACGACGCCTTCGATAGGGATCATTGGCGAAGCAAGGCATTTTACTGCCGGACACGGAATCTTCGGTGGTGACAAGATAACGACTTATCCCTCGGGCGTCGGGCCCATGACAACTGAAGCTTGGTTTCGCGCCGAACAATCGAACGGAACGGTGCTGGCTTGGGGCGAAGAGAAACGCCCCTGTAAAGTGATGATGAACTTCCTAAGCCCACCTCGCATCGCAATTCAATGCTACTTCGCTGATGTCGAAGCACAATCCGCTTTGGCGACCAATCAGTGGTATCACGTTGTGCACACCTACACAGAAAAAGACTCTCGTGTGTACATCAACGGGAAGCTGGACGGAACCTCGACGCCGCTGCTTGACCTACCAAACACCTCGCGCCTTTGGATAGGAGGTTGGTATGGCAATTATCAATACGTTGGCGATGTCGACGAAGTACGGATATCCAAAGTCGCCAGATCAGCAGACTGGATCGAACTGCAATACGAGAATCAAAAGCCGCTTCAGACTTTAGTCGGCCCAGTGATCCAAGCGGGCGATAGATTCGCGGTATCGATCAATTCGACGAGCTTGGATGAAGGAGCGACGGCTAGGTTTGATCTTCAAGCTGGTGGTGCCGAGAAAATCTACTGGGCTTTGAAAGCTGATGGTAAGAAGAATCTGTTGGCGGTGGATAAGTTTGCGTTGACGTTTGACGCGGGCCGTGTTTCGGAAACCGAGAAAGTCACATTGGAATGCAAAGCCATCTATCCCACTGAGGTTAAGATCAAAGAGATCGCGATCACGATCAACGAAGCGATCCCTGACCCAGTATTTACGCTGTCTGCGCAGACCGCATGGGATGGGCGCGAGACGATCGAAGTACTGCCACAGATTAGCAATCTCGAAGCGATGAAATCGAAAGGGGCAGACGTATTGAACTTCGAATGGACGGTATCACCATTCGCTGTGATCGAAGAAGTGCTTCCCGGAAAGCTCATCTTGCACCGTGCTCAGAATAGCGGTTCATTGACAGTAACAGCCAAGATTAACAACGGCGGCGAGTCAATTGCCCAATCAGTGACCATCACCGTCGCAGAACCGAAAGCCGATGCGTGGGTCGCACGAATACCAGCAAGCAATGAAAAGCCTGAGGAAGGTCAGTTCTATGCGCGGGATGATAAGAACGAGGGCACACTGCACTACAACGGAACGCTCACTAAGTCCGTCGATAGCGTCTTTTTGAACGTCTACGCCGACGATCAGCTCTATAAGAAAGAGTCAGCCAAACTCGCAGCCGACAAGTCATACCACCTCACAGCGAAACTTAAACCGGGGTTGATTGTTTACAAAGTGGAGTTCGGTACGGAATCAGGTGGACGTGAGGCAATTCTTGACACAGTCCAAAATCTTGTATGCGGCGATGCGTATTTGATCGACGGTCAATCGAACGGCTTGGCGACAGATACGCGAGAGAAATCTCCACCGGTAACCAACAAGTGGATTCGCAGCTACGGCCGTCCAACTGTGAATAGGAAAAAAGAGAATCTATGGTGCAACCCAGTTTGGAAAGCAGAAAAAGGTGAGAAAGCGGAACTTGGTTGGTGGGGTATGAAGTTGGCGGAGCGACTGTTGGAAAGTCAAAAGATGCCGATCTTTATTATTAATGGAGCTGTCGGGGGGACGCGTATCGACCAGCATCAGCGGAGCCTAACAGATCCAGCCGACCTCAACACGATTTACGGGCGCACATTGTGGCGTGTGCAGCAAGCGAAGTTGACGCATGGCATTCGCGGCATTCTTTGGCACCAAGGCGAAAGCGATCAAGGCGCTGATGGTCCGACGGGCGGCTTTGGTTGGGAAACTTACCAGCCGCTGTTTGTTGAAATGTCGGCTGGATGGAAGCAAGATTTTCCGAACGTACAGCACTACTACATTTTTCAAATTTGGCCTGACTCATGTAGCATGGGAGGCAAGCAAGGTTCGGGTGATCTGTTGCGAGAAAAACAGCGGACGTTGCCCCAGCTCTATTCGAATATGAGCATCATGTCCACGCTCGGCATTCGTCCACCCGGCCCTTGTCATTTTCCGTTGACTGGCTGGGAAGAGATTGCGAAACTGATTCAGCCGCTGATCGAAAGAGATCACTATGGCAAACATCCCTTTGCGTCCATCACTCCTCCGAATCTTATCCAGGCAACATACAGCAATAATGAAACCATCGCACTTGAGTTCGATCAGGCAATTGTTTGGAGTGACAATCTAGCCAGCCAGTTTTACTTGGATGGCGCAAAAGATCAAATTGCTTCGGGTAGTGTCACGGGCAATGTGCTCGCCCTACACTTGAAGAATCCATCGACAGCGAATCGCATTACCTATCTAAAAGAGTCCGCCTGGAATCAGGACACGCTTCTAAACGGTGCGAACGGCATTGCGGCGCTAACCTTTTCCGAAGTCCCAATACGCTCCGACTTTAAACGGTAGTCGCGCTCATGCAACTCTCATGTAATGCGCGTCTCACGCAAACCCCGCCGCCATTCGATCTTCTTGATTCCTGGCTTCCCCTCGCCCCGTACTCGAGGAGAGGGGATCGAGGGGTGAGCGACCGTCTAGTAATAAGTCGAGTGGAGGAATTTTGAATTTCCTCCTCCGTTTAAATTCTTGGGGGCCTGCCCCCAAACCCCCGGGATTTTTTAAGGCATGGCGCCGGTAACTCAATGTTTGATTTCGTACTGGCGCAGCATTATTATCAACTATGCTAAGTGAAACATAGCAATGCTCTGCGGGGACGCAGCTTTGTGAGGGATAACTTAGTCGCCGGTGAGTCAATGACCCGCCGAGCACGTAGCGCCTGTGGCCAAGTTGGCGACAACTTGGTCCCGTGCCTTTTTCTTTAGTGGATCCCACATCTGTCCATTGCGTACCATGTCGTGAATCAGCAGCAGCAATTTTCGCATGCAAGCGATCAACGCCAGCTTTTTCGGTTTGCCTCGCTGTAACAACTTCTGATAAAACTTTGAGATTACCGGGTTACATCTCGTGGCTACTACACATTGGAACTGAAAATCCCTACAGTCACAGTTCGGTCAAAAATGCGACCACAATTCGGCCCGTAACATTTCACTTCCGCTTCGCCGACGCCAGAGCCATGAACAACCCGGGGAATAATTCGTAGGTGAACTTGAAGAAGTGCAGCGCCGTAACCGTGACACTCACTGACATGGGGGTTGATAGGTGGCCGAAGGTTGGGCTGGCGCTATACCCCAGACTGAGAAGGTTAGCGGCGATGCTGATCGAGTACAGGGTGAGAAGCCCGCCCACCGCCTTCTCTTCCACCAGCGTGCGCGAGTTTCCCAGCCCGAGGGAGATGCCGTTCAGCCGGTTGTGCGTTAGGTCGTAGCTGAGGCTGAAGCCAGCCGCGGCCGAACTGGCGCGGTTGACAGTGCCGGCGGTGTCTTTGGTACCCCCTTCCACGAACCGGCCGAGGCTAAACCCGACGGTGAACGTCCCGGCCGCGTTGCCAGCGAGCGAGAAGGATGCGGCGTCGAACTTACCCCAAAGTTGGGGGTCGAACTTGCCTGGGATGGAGTACGCTGTGGCGCCGAAAGGGATGATTAGGGCGGCGGCGCTGCCGATGAGTATGAACTCGGCCATCCGCACCCCGTCCAGCACGGTCTCAGCGAAGTCTTTTTGCTTTTTCTTGACCATCAAGTCCGCCACTGTTGCGGCGTTGTCGATTAATGCTTGGGCGGTGAGCACCTCAGCCAGCGACCCGGTGAACATCCCGGTCGGGTCAGTCTTATTGACCGGGTCCAGGTCGGCGTACTGGTAACGGTGGCGGCTGAAAGGGTTGCCGGTGACTCCGACAAACGGGTCGGCGGCGGTGAACCGGCCGGTGGCCGGGTCGTACAGCCGCGCGCGGAAGTAGCCCAGGCCGGTGACCAGCGACTGCGGCTCGCCGGCGAACCGCAGCATAGTCGCCGCCGACCCAGACGAAGAAACCATGCTCCCGAAGGCGTCGTAGGCGTAGCGGGCGACCACCGCCCCAGCCGCGTCCACTACCACGCGCACCGACCCAATGCGGTCGGTAAGCAGCACTGACGACGCCCCACCTCGGGTCTCGCCGATTACTCCCACCCCGCGGACCGACGTCGCCACCAACGTCCCGCTCGGGGTGTACTCTGCCGCCACTTGCGACACACGCCCTGTTAGATCGAGCAAGTACCGCGTCTCGTTGCCAGCGGTCGTTACCGAAACCCGGTTGCCAGCGGCGTCATATTGGTATCGCTCAGTGGTGGTCATTCCGCCGACGGTTACATCCGCCCGCGTCATCCGGTTCTCGGCGTCCCAGGCGTAGTCGGTTCGGTCCGCACCGGTTTGCGTCCGCACTTGGTTCCCGGCCGCGTCGAACGTGTAGTTCGTGCCCAACGCGCCGGTAATTGTGCGGAGGAGCCGGTCGTTTGCGTCGTACTCGTAGGTTGTGCTGCCACCGGGGCTGGTGCGGGTCAGCCGGTTGCCCACGGCGTCGTAAGTGAACGCGATATCCCGCCCGCCGAGTGCCTGTTCGCGCACCAGCCGGTAGGCGCCGTCAAGGGTGTACTCCACCGTCTCCCCGCCCCCAGCAACCGACAACACCCTGCCGGTCAGGTCGAGGGTGTATAGGAAGTCGCTCGCGAGGCCGGACGGCTCGGTCGCCGTTTGGCGGACCAACCTTCCGTTACTATCGTACTTACGAGTTTCGCTTAACCCGTTGGCAAAGTCGGTAAGGATGAGCTGGCTACCGGCGTCGTACGTGTACCGGGTCGTACCCAGACCGGGGTCGGTCACGCTCATCAAACGTCCGTCGGCGACGTAGGCATACCTAACAGTCCTACCCAAGGTTGTCATCGTTGTAGTGCGTCCGGCGGCGTCGTAGGTGTATCGGATCGCCTGGCCGTCCGGCTCGGTGCGTGACAGCAGTCGGTCACGTGCGTCGTACTCAAGCCGGGTGACTCCTGTGGCGTCAGTGATTGTGTCCACCTGCCCACCGGCAGTGTAGGTGAACGCGAATACCAACCCGTCCGACCGCGTCTTGGTCGTCACCCTACCGAGTGAATCGTAGGCGAACCTGACGGTGTTCCCGTTCGGGTCGGTCGTCTGCGCCAAACGTCCGAGTGTGTCGTATTCGGTCCGCCACACCTGTCCGCCGGGCAGGAGGCGGGCGGTCTCGCGTTCGAGCAGGTCGTATTCGAATCGGGTGACGTGCCCGTTCGCGTCCGTCTGCATCACCAGCTTGCCGCGGGCGTCGTACTCATACCGGGCCAAGTTCCCAAGCGAGTCGATAACCGCCGCCAGTTGCCCGCCTGGGGTGTACTGGTACCGGATGACCCGCCCGTTCTCGTCCGTCTTGGCCACGGGCATGCCGCGATCGTCAAGCGTTTGCGCGGTGATGGTGCCGTCCGGGGCGACCGTGCCAATCCGCCGACCGAACTCATCGTATCTCCCGGCGGTAACGCGGCCGAGCGGGTCGGTGACGGTGAGGGCCGCGCCG
>JANNNN010000673.1:0-6592 GCA_031398555.1 Planctomycetia bacterium
GAGTGCCAGCGAATTCAACCGGTGATACGCTCGGAGCGCGGCAGCAACGTTCCCGCGATTACTCGCCATGCGCGGAGGGTCGAGCACAATCGTTTGGAATCTCTTGCCCGACTGTTGCATCTGCCCCAATCGTTCAAAACAATCGGCTTGCTCAAAACTGATTTGAGAAAAACCATTCAGTGTCGCGTTAGTCGCCGCTTGCTCTAACGCACGTTTGCTTGAATCCAGCGCAAGGACACTCGTCGGTTTTCCCCAACGACAGGCAGCCAGCGAAAAGCCCCCCAAATAACTGCACACATCTAGCATCGCACCGGGTTGCACCCATTGAGCGGCTCGCATGCGGTTTGAACGTTGATCCAAATAGTAGCCTGTCTTCTGACCGCTCGCCAAATCGAGCTGAATACGAACGCCGCATTCGTTCAGCTCGATAGGTTGGTCAGGCACAACCCCAATGACTTCATCGCGATTTTCGGTCCCTTCATTGGCAGCCGTCTTCTGATCAGTCCGCAAAAAAATCGCCGCCGGTTGAAAGCGTTTCTGCAACCATTCAACAATTTCATTTGACCAACGTTGCGTAGCGATGGCCGAGAATTGCACAACGAGATAGTTCAAGAACTTGTCAATGATCAAACCACTGAGTCCATCGCCTTCGCTGTTGACCAACCTCACGGCGTCGAGCGGACCGTGCGATTGTTGCCACGCATCTCGCATCGCTACCGCAGTCTCCAGTTGCCCATGCAGCCAAGCGTCATCGAGATCCGTCGATTGATCCCACTGATACAAACGCACTCGAATCCGGCTCAGCGGGTTATAAACGCCTCGGCCTATCCAATAACCCTTTGGATGCATCAGATCCACGATCGTCCCGGGCTCCAGCGGCACTGTCGGATCGATGATCGATTTTTCAAGCACCCAAGGATGCTGCCCCAAAAATGAACCCGCTTTGCGAGTGTTCAAAAATAACTGTGAATAGTTTTTCATACTAAAAGCTTGCGTAAAAGATGCCAAAACCTACTGCACCCAGTAACGCAGCGGACATCGCAGTCTACTTGCAAACCACGGTCTCGTCTAATGCTCTGTGATGATAAAAGTTCGTTGCATCCAGAACCTCCGAACTCATATGTGTTAGGACCACAGCGGCGTTACGACGTTTCCATGGACATCGGTGAGTCTGAAGTCGCGGCCGGCATGACGGTAGGTCAATCGCTTGTGGTCCATACCCAGCGCGAACAGCAGTGAAGCGTGGAGGTCGTGCATGTGGACAGGATTTTCAACAGGACGGTATCCGAATTCATCGGTGCTACCATAAGTCAATCCGCCCCGAACACCGCCACCGGCTAGCCACATGGTAAAGGCTTGGGGGTGATGGTTTCTTCCATTGTCATTTTCGGCCATCGGCGTTCGACCAAACTCGGCACCCCATACTACGAGCGTGTCTTCGAGCAAGCCGCGTCGAGCGAGATCGGCGAGTAGGCCAGCGATGGGGCGATCCACTTTGGCTGATTCGCCGACAATGCCTTTTGTCAGTTCCTTGTGATGGTCCCACGTGTAGTCGGTTGATACTTGGATGTAGCGCACGCCGGATTCAGCGAATTTTCGCGCGAGCAAACACTGGCGACCAAAGTTGTCGGTGGGTTCATGATTGATGCCGTAGAGATCAAGCGTCTCTTGCGTTTCGTCCTCGAGACTCATGACTTGAGGTATAGTCGATTGCATTCGAAACGCGAGTTCGTAGTTGGCGATTAGGCCTTCGATACTCTGATCGGATTCTGCGGCCCGCAAGTGATCGTGATTCAGCGACTGGATCAGATCCAGTTGTTGACGCTGTGTGCTGCGATTAAATCGAGAGTTCCCGACATGGGAGACGCGGGCTTTTGCGATCGGAATCTCCGCTGATCCAATGGCGGTCCCTTGATGAATCGAGGGCAGGAAGGCACTCCCGTAATTTTGAACACCGCCATGGCCGCGCGGGGGCGAAATCGTAATGTAAGCTGGCAAACTATCGCTATCGCAGCCTAAACCGTAACTAACCCATGCGCCGACGCTAGGCCGAACCAGATTGGCTTGACCAGTGTGTAGGCGCAGCAGCGCTTCACCGTGTGCACTTCCTTCGGTGTGCATCGAGCGCACAATGCAGAGCTTGTCTGCATGTGCGGACAAATGAGGAAAAAGTTCGCTGATCCAGACGCCGCTTTCGCCATGCTGTGAAAACTTGAATGGTGAACCCAGCAGGTTACCTAGTTGGTCTCTTGCGCTGCCGACCGATTTTCCTGTCAGTGGCTGGCCGTTTTGTCGATTGAGAATCGGTTTGGGATCGAACAGATCCACGTGACTAGGTCCGCCCCACATGAACAGAAAGATAATGCGTTTCGCCCGCGGTTGGAAATGCGGCTGTTGGGGCGATAGCGGAGTGTCACTGACAGGCGTCGCTGAAAAGCCATTTTGGGAAAGCAAGCCGGTCAGCGCAAGGGAACCGAAGCCGCATGCGCTGCTGCGCAACATGCTGCGTCGAGTTGATTTAGTGGTGAATTGGTAGCACGACATTCTGCTTCACTCCATAAACTGAAAACGACTGGACGCGAACAGCGCATGACAAGCGAGTGCCATGGATTCAAGTTCGGGCTCAGGCTTGCCTTCGGCTTTAAATTGCTCTTCAAATTTTTTCAAATAAGCTTCAATCGATTGCACTTCAGCGTCGGAAGGTCGTGTGTTGAGTATCAGGTCAAACATGGCGACGATTCGTTGGCGACGATCGCCAGTGGCCGAGCTTGCGTTGATCCGCTGCGCGGTTGACTTGGCGGCATCCATGACCATCTCGTCATTGAGCATGAACAGGCCCTGCGTGGGGACAGTCGTATTGGGACGCATACCGGTGGTGGAGTGTGGGTTGGCGAAATCAAAGATCTCAAACAACTCGGGGAGGTCATTGCGAACGACGGGTAGATAAACACTGCGACATGGGAAATCGGTTCGACGCCGAACGGAATTCGCACCAACTGCGGTCGCCTGGTCACCCAAATAGGAAACTGTAGATTCCATGTGAGAAAGGTCCAACTTGTCAGCTGCGCTCAGCATTGCGTCGCGAAACGACTCAGGGTCAAGCCGCCGCCGGTGGGCTCTCCAAAGCAATTGGTTCTCAGGGTCAACTTGGTGATTGGTGGCAACATGTAGACTGCTTAAACGAAACGTACGGCTGAGCACGATTTTGCGCGCAAGTGCTTTGATGGACCAATTCGATTGGATCAATTCGCTCGCCAAATGATCGAGCAATTCAGGGTGCGATGGCGGCTCGCCGGTTCGCCCAAAGTTATCGACCGTTCGTACTAGCCCGCGTCCGATCAGGTGATACCAAACACGATTGGCAAAGACGCGGGCGGCGAGTTGGCCGGATCGTTCGTTCGAGTCGGTTATCCAATGACCGAGGGCAATGCGGCCACTTTCTTTCGCTGGAATGAATGTATCCGTACTATCTTGAAGGACCGTAAGAAAGCCGCGAGGCACTTTCTCACCCAAGCGATCAAACTGCCCGGCAAGTCGCACGTGCTCATCAGCGGGTTGTGCCACGTCGGTCGGAATCATCGCTCGCGGTGGTATCGGTGGGGTCTGCTTGAGAGTCTGCGATAACTGTTCAACAAGTGCTTGCTGAGCGGCGATACGCTCTTCGATCGATCGAGTATTGTCCTTCGACAACTCGGCGAACGAGCCCGGCTGTTTTTCAGTTCGTTCGGATAGCGTTGCCTGATCATGCTTCTTAAGTAAGTCCAGTGTCGCTTCAGCTTGCTTCTTTCGCTCCGTAACCTTTGGTCGTTCTCGCCAGTATTTTTCATAGGCGTCGTCGGCATCATTGCCTTGAGGTCCAAGGCCCACCAATTGCTCCATGACGCGTTGTTCACCGAGCATCCAGCGACGTTCCATAACCTGTGTTGAAGCGAAAATTCCAGCCAGCGCATAGTAGTCGGCTGTTGGGACTGGGTCGAACTTGTGGTTGTGACATCGCGCACATCCGAGCGTTTGCCCCAAGAGTGCACGTCCTATTGAATCGATTTGTTCATCGGCAATTTCCATGCGCTGATTAGCGTCGATGTTACCTAACAGAACTTTGGGGCCGATCAGAAGAAAGCCGGCCGCGATTCGTTGTTGGTCGCGATCTTCGATGGTTTCATAGGGCAGCATATCACCGGCTAACTGCATCAGCACGAAGCGATCGAAGGGCATATCGTTGCTGATCGCGTTAACGACCCAATTGCGGTACCGCCAGGCTTCGCGGAAAAGAAAATTCTCGTCCAAGCCGTTTGAATCGGCGTAGCGAGCGAGATCCAACCAGTGACGACCCCAACGCTCGCCGAATCGAGGCGAGGAGAGTAATTGATCGACTAAGCGCTCGTAGGCATTAGGCAGTGCGTCGGCAAGGTATTCCTGCATCTGCTGTGGTGATGGCGGTAAACCGGTCAACTGAACGTAAAGTCGCCTTGCCAAAACACTCGCCTGGGCATCTGCGGCCGGCTGTAGTCCGGCTTGTTCAAGTTGCGAAACAACAAACGCATCGATTTCGGTTTCGGGCCATTGGCTGGTGACTTGCGGAGCTTGGGCGTTTGTAAGTGGTCGGAAAGCCCAGTGCTCTTTGCCAGTGACGGGATCAGACGGATCGTCGCTGGTTCGGGCAGTCGCTTGATCGGGCGCCGGCGCGCCGATGCGTACCCATTGTTCCAGTCTCGCAATATCTTCCGCAGCAAGCGGCTTAGTAGGTGGCATTTGCAAAGCGGTGTCGTTGTAACGAACGGCTTGGATTAGCAGACTTGATTCGACATCACCAGCGACAACTGCGGTTCCAGATTCACCCCCTTGAAGCCAGCCTTGTCGACTATCAAGCAGCAGATCGCCTTCACGTTTGTCAGACTTTTCCGAATGGCATTGATAACAGTGCCGCACCAGTAATGGGCGGACGTGTTTTTCAAAATAGGCCACACCTTCAGCGGATTGATCATTCGCTGCGGCCTGTGCGAGGCACGATAGAAACAGTACTGCAGCAGCAATGCAAATAGTGGCTAGTCGGTTTTGAAAAAAAGTCATGGCACGGTGCCAGCGGGGCAGGGGAGGGCGGGGCGGGATGAATAGTACGGACGTTTAAGCCGCCCATGAATGACATCTTAGCCGAAGTTGGGTTCTTAAGCCAATCTCAGCTCAGCAACTTAATTTGGCAGACGCTACTTACCGTGACTTTGAGATGACAAGCCTGACGAGCCTGCCTTCGGAGACGTTGAGCACGAAATAGTCAGAGAGGCTCGCAATAGAACGTTCGAACGGCGATGTTGTTCTTTACTTCCATCCATGGGACCACTATGTCATCCGAGGGCAGGTGGCACGAACTTTCCCACGGATGGCATAGCGGTCCCACGGATAAATACGCTAGTCGGTCGCCGCTGGCTACCGGATGAAAGATTAAATTGGCACATGTGATGGGTGGACCGGCTACAATAAGTTACACCAAATCGAAGTGCGTGTTGCTAGACGAAGTGAAAGAACAAGATGAGCGCTGTTGAACAATTGAAAGTCCTACCTTCGATATGTCCTTTGGATTGTCCAGACGCTTGTTCGCTCGAGATTACTTTCGATGGCGACAAGATGGTCAAGCTGTCGGGGGCGGATCATCCGGTGACCCGTGGATTTGCGTGCGTGAAGATGGCCAAGTACCCGCAACGGCAAGAACATGCGGATCGACTGTTGGTACCGCAACGACGCGTTGGCTGCAAAGGGAAAGGGCGATTCGAGCCGATAACTTGGGACGAGGCGCTCGATGAAGTGGCAGCGAGACTAAAGGCCAACGTCCAAAAATTCGGTGAGCAGAGTGTGTTGCCGTTTAGCTATGCAGGCACGATGGGGATCATCGAACGCGATCATCCTCTGGCTTTCTTTCGCGGGCTGGGCGCAAGCGAGTTGGATTGGACGATCTGTTCGACAACTGCGAGTGCGGGGTGGGAAGCTAATTATGGGCCACGCAAACTATCGATTGAACCCGAAGACATCGCGCACTCGAAGCTGATCGTACTGTGGGGTATCAATGTGCTGCGCTCGAACAGCCACTTGGTACCGAACTTGAAGGAAGCTCGCCAGCGGGGAGCGAAGATTCTCCATATCGATCCTTATTGCAACGAAACGAGTCGCTTTGCAGATGAGAACTGGCAAGTTGTCGTCGGCACCGATGCGGCCTTGGCACTGGCGATCGGCGGTGAAATACTGCGAACTGGACGCGAAGACAAAGAGTACTTGGCGGCGCATGCGAATGATTTGAGTGATTACATAGCAGCGTGCGCTGAGTGGCCAGTGGAGCGAGCGGCGGAGTTTTGCGGAATCTCAGCGGAGAAGATTCGCCATTTAGCGGGCGAGATTGGCCGTGAACCAGCGACGTTCATCAAAGTCGGTTATGGCATGAGTCGCAATGAAGGTGGCGGCAATGCGGTACGAGCGATCACGTTGCTGTCGGCGCTGACTGGAGCTTGGCGACATCGCGGTGGCGGTGGAGCGCTGTCGACCAGCGGCGCGTTTGGACTGAACGACTATCGGGTGGCGGGTAAGCACTTGTTGAAGCCCGGAC
>JANNNN010000314.1:0-12693 GCA_031398555.1 Planctomycetia bacterium
GTCACCTGGCTCGGTTGCTCGAGCGCTTCCAATCCGCGGACTACCGCCAGCAAAGCCAATCGATCCCGATGCACGTCCGATTCCGAATCGGCCGCTTCGAACCGTTCGGGACCGTCGAGTCGCTCGAGAACGAAGTGCCAACGGCCAAAACCTTGGTCCGCAATGGCACACGCTCTCGACTTGCTCAAGCTTGCATCAGTAAACAACAAAAAGTGGGGTTGGTTGACGACCATCTCGGGAACTCCTGCGACTCCAGTGCAACCGCATGTTCTTGTGGTAACCGTGATTCTACTAACCCTCGCTTGCAAGCACTTAGGTTTCGCCGGGCATTCGACCGCTCACCAAGCTAGGGACTACGTCCCGAGCTTACTTGGGTAAGACTAACAGTCTCTCTGAATCGATCAGCATGGAACGCTTGGGGGCAGGAGCGATCCAACCGATAGCCACATTAGGTTCGCTGGATGCGAACGATGTGACGCTGGCGATTATTTACGACTGGCGACGAACTGTGTGCGACCTTCGAGCATCAGACGCTGAAACGATACGAACTCTTGGTGTTTCGTTCGAACACGACTGGCAAATTGGTTAGTAAAATCGAACCCCATCCATGGCCGCTGACCGCAGTTCACCCGTACGTCAGCCAGTGTGGGTTGCGCTGCGATCATCCTGTTTTCAACTGGCTATGTAGGTGTTTATCGGCCCAGCAAGCACTTGCAGACAGCTTTTCCAAGCAGCAAAGCTTGCCTGATCGCTAGCGGCTTCCTAATGAGCAGGATTTAACAATTAGAACGACGCCCACGAGAACTGCGCTCCAAAAGACCTAGCGCACGGGGAAAAGGTGCGATGTCATGTACGGTGATTGTTCTGTTTCTTACCTAGGGGCCTTCGCCGCTGGCGAAAGTGGCCGAACGGTTGCGACGAGGAGCGACTGGTCCGTCGCTGAGTCTGCAACATCTTGTAACGCAAGTTTCCCGCAGGTTGCGGCTCGGCGGAGGCCTTGATGCTAACCTCATAAGTGCTGGTCGCCACCGCCCGCTAACCATCACTTACGGACAGAAATCGTAATTTATGTGGAAAACTCAAGGTGAAAAGCGCAGAAGTTTTGCCGCGACGGATGCTAACGCCTTTGACGTTTATGACTTTGCCAGTAGCATGAATGTGGAATTGACTGGATACAATCTTCGGGCACTTTTCGCCCTACTTGATTAACATGGAGGAAGTGAGTTCAAAATTCGGACCACGTAATGAAGGCCATCCTAACTAACTATTCCATGTCTGATCGTGCTCAACCACTAATTAAAGCTCATGAAGGGTGTCGTCTCCCTGGGATCCATCCACGACTTTTATTGGTTGCATTTGCGTGCCATCCCGACAATTCGATGGAAGACCGCAATGGCTGGAATCGAGCATTGCAAGCGGCTGAGGATTTCGATGTAACGGTTGTTTGCTCACCTGAGTCAAACGTACACGAGCTAACGGAGAGAATACCAGTTCATTTGGCTGGACGATTGAGATTTCTTACTTTGAGCGCTGGCGGTTTCGGTGATTACTGCCTGAAGAAAGAGCTGCTATTCTATTTGGGATATCGAGCATGGCATGTGCGAGTGCTGAAATTTGCCAGGAAGATGCATTCGCAAGCACCTTTGTCGGTTACACACTTAGTTTCTGTCTGTGGGTATCGCGAACCAGGTTATTTATGGCAGCTTGATTGCCCGTTTGTTTGGGGACCGATTGGTGGAACCAGTAATTTTCCTTTGAACTTCTTGAGTACCGTCGATATTTTTGGCGGTCTGTTTGAACTCGCCAGGAACTCAGTGAACTTGTGTCAGCTCAATTTTGGAGCCCGGGTTCGTCGTGCGGCGTTCGGTTCGTCGGCCGTTTTCGCGGCCAACCGTAGCACGCAACGCGATCTTGAAAGGAGAATCGGCGTGCGTCTAAAACTGGAGCTTGAAGCGGGAATCGACTATGACATTGCAACTCCGAAGGAGTTAACCACTTGCGACAGACCGCTCCGCATCTTGTGGGTGGGTAGGTTGCGACCGTGGAAAGGATTCCCGATACTTTTGCGGGCTCTGGCCAAATTGCCCAAATCGCAAAAATTTGAAGTACACGTCGTTGGCGACGGCGGCTGTAAATCTAGTTGGATGCGTCTAGCTGAGAGGTTAGGCATTGCGGATAATATCACTTGGTTTACGAAGCCGGATTACCGTAAGTCGCTTCACCATTACGAATGGGCCGATGTGTTCGCGTTCACGAGTCTCCGCGATACATCGGGCACTGGACTGCTCGAGTCCCTCGCTGCCGGTGTTCCTATCGTTGGACTGGATCATCAAGGTGCTGCAGACATGATTACTGAAAACTCTGGCATCCGCATTCCGGTTTTGAGTCCTACGCGGACAATCGCCGCATTTGCTCAAGCGTTGACCGAGTTAGCCAATGATCGAAAGCGACTATGCCGACTTAGCGAAGGCGCGATCCAGCGTGCACATGCTTACTCTTGGTCGATGCGTGAACCGCTTATAAGAAAGTGTTATGCATCGTTAACCGAATCGGTCGCAGATTCTAGGGCACAGCCAGAGTCTACTTTGGTTCATTAAGCGTCACGTTTTGTAGTGCGAAAAACAATTCTAAAAACATACAACACAGTTTCGAAGTCCGCGGAGAGAATCCAATGGCACATCAATTCACGACATCAGAGTTAAGTGAAATTGCGTTTCACCACAAGTACAAGATTGTTTTCATTCCGTTGATTGTCGGACTCTTGACCATTGCAATGATCGTGTATTTCCCCCGCACCTATCGTTCGGAAGCACGCTTGTTTCTGCAGATTGGGCGCGAAAGTGTAGCCATTGACCCGACAGCAACAACTGGACCTTCGACGGCTTTGATTCAGAGCAACCGCGACGAAGAAGTCAAATCGGCCTTGCAGGTGATCGGAAGCCGTGGGATTATTTCACAGGTAGTCGATCGCCTCGGAGAGGACTATGTAAACAACGGACCGCCCGGCGAAGAAAAGAAGTCGTCCCCAGTGCTTGCGACTATTAAAGAAGGTGTTGGCCGTGCGATCGGTGTTCTTAAAATGATTGATCCGATTTCCAGTCGCGAAGACGCGATCATTGAGGTTGAGAAAAATTTTGCAGTCGGTGCCGAACGCAACTCTATGGTGTTAACGGCAACCTACGATTCAAAATCTCCCGAAGCAGCTCAAAAGATTCTTGATACCATGGTTGACATTTATCAAGCCGAGCACCTTCGAATTCACCGCAATGCTGAATCTGGCGCTTTTCTTTCTGAACAGCGTGAATTGCTCCGTGCACAGTATATGGCGGCTCAAGAGAACTTGAAGGAAGCGAAAAAGAAGTTTGGTATTGCCTCGTTAAATGGAAGACGCAGCAACCTCGAAGCTCAACTTCAGTCCATCGAACTGAATCAGATTCAAACTCGCCAAGAACTCACCACTGCCCAAGCAAAGATTCGCGATATCGAGTCGCAGTTGCGTTCAATTCCTGAACGTGAATTGGCTTCGGAAAAGAGTATTCCGAACGAAGGTGCTGATCTACTGCGAAAAGAACTTTACACAAATCAGATGACCTTGATGCAGCTCAAATCGCGGCTGATCGACAATCATCCCCTGGTGGTCGCAACCAGTCGTCAGGTGGATGAAGGCAAGCGACTGTTGGATGAGCAAGGTGGACAGCGTCAAGAGACGGTCGAAGATATCAATCCAATTTTTCGTGCGCTCAATCTTGATCGTCGCCAGCAAGAGAGTGTTTTGGCGGGATTGACGGCCCGCACCGAGGCACTCGATGCCCAGCACTCAAAGCTGCGTGGTGATTTGGAAGAATTTGGTCAGCATGAGATCGAACTCGTTCAGCTTGAGCAAGATGAACAGATTGCTCGCGACAAATACTTGCAGTACACAAACAACTTGGAACAGTCGCGCGTCGACGAAGCGCTTGAAAAAGGCAACATATCGAGTGTTTCCATTGCTCAGGGTGCGACCTTAGCGGAAAAACCGATCAGCCCCTCTAAGATACTGGTCTTGCTGGGCGGTGCGTTTATGGCATTGGCCAGTGTTGTCGGATTGATCTTTGTAAGCGAAAAGCTTAACGACAAGATTCGTAGTGAGCGAGACTTGTCTCAAAGTGTAGGCCTGCCAGTGCTGGCGATACTCGACGAAAACAAATCCAATCGGCGTCTTCTTGTACGTTAAGTATGCCTTTACGAGTGTGATTTTCTGGAGCATAGAGCTATGGCAAGTGAAACGGTTGAAGAAAGAAAAGGCAAAAGTGCCGTCAAGAAAGAAAATCCCGCCAAGCTGCGTCGCCGTTCCTCGGCAAAAATTGATGGATTGCTTTGGCGTCTTAAGGCTCGCTTGGAATCTCGCTCGGAGGGAGCCCACGTGATCGGAGTGACGAGCTGTTGTCCAGGTTCGGGCGTAACTACGACGACGGCAAATTTGGCTATACGTGCAGCTGATCATCATCTTGGTCCGGTTTTGCTTATTGATGCAAATTCCGTTAAACCACGTCAACACCGTCAATTCCGGTTGAACCCGAAAACCGGTTTAGCGAACATTCTTGTTGGAAGTACAGCTCCTTCGGAAGCCATTCTGCAAACAAAAATCACCGGACTCGACTTGCTTCCGATGGGAGATGCTTCCTTGTTGGGAAAATCCCGTATCATGCCAGAGCAGCATGTTGAGTTGATGCATTGGGTTAGTCAAAATTACAGCATGGTTTTCGTTGATCTCCCACAGATCGAAAACTTGCGGCACACGTTGCTCATCGCCAAGGCTAACGATTTGACGTTGGTTGCCGTACGCTCAGACTCGGTGGCTCGCGATGACGTTGTTGGCCAGATAGAACAACTTATATCGGATGGGGTCGAAGTTGCTGGAACAATATTGACGCGTCGCAGAATTTACACCCCGCGCATTTTTCGACGTTAGAGCCGTTTCGATATGACCGCTTTGTCTATTACCAACTCCACAGCGCAGGTGCCCCTAACACGGGCGGTTTGGCCGAAATCTCGCGGTCGCGACGATGGCAGTCGTGTTCCTTTGTCCTGTTGGGATGAACCGTTTTCATGAATTGCACGGTGTCTCCATCTCAAGCAGATCGTGTTCAAGACTCAGATGTCGATACTTTGTCGACGTCCGCAGCTTGGAAATCAGATCGAAAATCGCTGATTTCGCATAGTCTGGTTTCATTGATAGACCAAGCTGTTGTCAGTGGTTGTACATTTTTCACTATCTATTTGGTTTCCGGGCAGTGTAGTAAAGCTGAACTGGGTGCGTTTGCGCTGGCGGCGACGATTGTAAACTTTATTCGAACCGTTCAGGAACGAGTAATCGCGGCCCCTTATTTGGCTTTCGCATACAAACCTGGATTTGATCGAAACTCGTACCGCGGAAGCAGTTTTGTTCATCAAGGTATTCTCGCAATTGCCGTCGCAGCAATCGCAATAACTGTTCTGGCGATTGAATGGTGGTTTGGGCTTGCGAATCCACCGCTCGCGATCGTCGCGAGCCTTGCTCTAACGATTCCGTTGTTGATGGTGCGCGACCAAATCCGCGCCATCTCGGCGGCAAACTTTGAGTTCTCGACGCAATTAGTTTTAGACATCGCGATTGGCGTTCTACAGTTTGTTGTGTTCTTCTGTTTGGCTATAAGCAACCGCTTTACCATTTCCAATGTTTATGTTGCAATGGGATTGGCTTGCTTAATACCCTCTGTTATCTGGCTCGGACTACATCGTCAAAGTCTTGAAATTGATCTTACGAAGATTGCGTCAGATTGGCGACACAATTGGCGTTATTCGCGATGGCTGGTTGCCGCGCGGGCGATTGGCATTCTCGGCTACTCGATAGTTCCATGGATGGTCGCCTACTACCTCAACGAAGCCGCAACTGGTGAATTTGCGGTTTGCAGTAGCCTCGTAGGTATCTCACTGATGTTTGTGACGGGTTTAAACAACTACTTTCAACCGAGAACGATTCGCGAGTTTCATCGCAGTGGTGTTGCCGGTCTAAGATTGTCGTTAATAGAATCGATCGCGATCGTTTCGGGCATACTTGTCGCGATTTCCTTAGGATTCGCACTTTTCGGAAACTCGATAGTTGGTCTCTTTGGTAAAGGCTATGGCAATTACGGTTACATCGCGTTTTTATTAAGTATCTCAACACTGACTGTGAGTTTCTCTGTAATGTTTGGAAACGGCCTTGCCGCCCTAGGAAATTCGCGACATTACTTCTGGGGTGAGTTTGCTTGCTGTGCGGTTTCGGTAAGCTCTGCTGTGATATTAATTCCGCTATGGGGTTTAGCTGGCGCGGCGGAGTCGTTAATCCTGGGAGGGCTCGCATCTTCCATCGTTACAGGAATAAATCTCGCACGTGCGATTTCACTGTACAAACCCACGAGTCTCAGTCCAGTATCTATAAACGAGTGCGCACCGTGAGTATTACTGCAAGCCAAGTGCGTCTTAAAAGGCGCCCTATTGATTCAAAAACGTTGGCTGCAAGTGCGTGGGAAGTCCCTTTTTGGGCTTATGTCCTTGGTGTCATTATTTTGTGTGGTGGATTTTGGTTTCCCGAACATAGCTGGGACCAGAGTAAACGATTCGCCGATATTGATGAAATGAAGTACGATGGTACGGAGAATTTCACCGCTGATAAACTAATTGGCATTGATAAACGCGCCACAGCCACTCGAGTTGCACTGGCACTTTACGGCTTGACGTGTTTTTGGTTTCAGCGCCGATTTAAACTTCGAACTTCATCACCACTACTGTGGATCGGACTGGCGTTTGGAGGAATGATTTATGGAAGTGTTTTTTGGTCCATCAATCCAACTCACACGCTCTTTAAATTGGTTGTGCTGAGTTGCGTAGGCGGTGCTTCGATCGGCTTCGCCACTGCATCCTCATTGCGGCAACTTTTGGAGTGGATCGGATTAACGTGTGCCATCTATATCTGTATAGGATTGCTCGCTGAGATTTCGCTTGGAACTTTTAAAATCGGTGATGGCCATCGCTTTGTAGGTACAATGCATCCCAATAGCGAAGCCATTTTCGGAGCAGTTTTGTGTCTGACATCAAGGTTGTTCTTCCGCCCCGACCGCAGTAGTGTGCTCGCGTTTTGTCTTGTTGCTCTGGCCGTGTTTTGCATTTACCTAACGAAGTCGCGAACAACTTTGGCCGCCGTAGTAATCTCATTCGCTTTAATGCAAATCCTTGCAGCGCGAGGGCAAAACCGGGTCTATTTGATCCTAATTTGCGTATTCATTGGTGGATGCATCACGGCCAGTTCCGTCTTGATAAGTGTGCGAAACACGGGACAAATCAGTAGCATTATGGCCATGGGAAGAACCGATGATGTTACAACTCTGACCGGACGATTGCCACTGTGGGAAGAGCTCTTGACATGGGTCCACAAATCTCCGGTGCTCGGCTACGGGTACCTAGCGTTCTGGGATGCAAAACGAGTCGAGTACCTGAGTGAGACCTTTAGTTGGGAGATACCGCACGGACACAATATGTTTATCGACATTTCGCTCGATGTCGGGCTGGTCGGTGCGTTTCTGTTTATCTGTATGTTGGTGGGCGCTCTTATAAGTGCCGCTCGGCTGTACATCCGGACGAACAAAATTGAATATGCGATTGTGGTTGGACTTTTCTTTTGCGCGATGATCAACGGTGGTGGCGAGTCCCTTTTCAAACTTCCTGGGCTTCCTCTGTTCGTCCTTGTCTCCACCTATATTGCTCTACTGCATGACGTGGAGGACACGAATGCCCCCCAATCGACGGCATCGAATAAATCAACTCGGAGGAAATTGATTAATGGACACGGCTGATTTCGCGACCGTAGGTGGGCGCGACGTTGTTGATTCGTCGATTGTACGTGTCCTAGTTGTTGGGCAGACACCACCGCCCATACACGGACAATCGATAATGATAAAGATGCTTCTTGATGGAAAGCTTCCGGGAGTGTCGCTTTACCACGTTCGCATGGCATTTTCCGAGGACATGAACCAAGTTGGTCGGTTTCGAATTGGTAAATTGGCGCATCTGGCTGTAGTGATCTTTAGCATTATTTACTACCGCTTTCGTTATGGTATTCGGATTATATATTATCCCCCGGCAGGTCCAAACCTAGTCCCACTTCTTCGCGACATCGTCATTTTGCTTTCCACAAGATGGCTTTTTCCCAAAACAATCTATCACTTTCATGCCTGTGGTGTGTCCGAGCTTATCTCTAGATTGCCATGGCCACTTAAGTGGGTAGCCAAAATCGCAATGTCACGGCCCTCCGCAGCAATTCAGCTCTCTGAACTCACTGGATCTGACCTTCAGTCGTTGGCAGCGCGTAGAGTTTACACGGTTCCCAACGCTGCGCATGATGAAGCAAAAGAAATGAACCTTGTCAGTCGTAAACGCGAGGAAGGTGAGCCGCTAAAGTTACTGTTTGTCGGAACGGTATGCGAGGGTAAAGGCGTCCTGGTTTTGCTTGACGCACTTGCTGAAGCAATTGGTGCTGGTAAAAAACTGCAGCTCGACATCGTAGGGAGCTTTCAACCAACTGAGTTTCAGGAGGTCGTCGAGCGGAAAGTTGAGGCAACGGGTGTCAAACAGTTTGTCCAACTCTGGGGCCAGCAAACGGGCGCGGACAAATGGAAACACTTTGCACACGCTGACGCTTTTTGTTTTCCATCCCACTACAAGTCGGAGGGATTCCCGTGTGTTCTCGTCGAAGCGATGTGTTTCTCCCTGCCGGTAATTTCGACTCGCTGGCGCGGAATACCGTCAATCGTTCAGCACGGTGTGACTGGATTCTTAACCGACACCCACGATAGTTCGGCGCTTTCGAGTTACCTACAAATGCTTGCCGCGGACCCAGCTCTGTGCGTGCGGCTCGGTAAGGCGGGTAGAGAGCATTACTGCGAAAACTTTACAGTTGAAAAATATATCGGCGGACTTAGAAAAATCTTTCTAGAGATTGGACAAGCGCGAGTTGGCTATTCGCAGATAACAAACCTATGAGCGTAATTGACCGTCACCCCTGGCCTACCGTAACTTTGTTGATTGTCATTAACTTTTTACTTCATCTAAGTACGATTAGCCACCAAAGTTACTTTATCGACGAAATCGAGGAACTTCATTTCGCTCAGGGCGACTTTTGGAAATCGGTATTCATGCCCGATTCGATGCCACCGCTCTTTACGCTTTCACTTCGCAGTTGGTTAACAATTTTCGGTGACTACGTCGACGCTCGGTGGTTGTCGGCGTCGTTGGGCTTAATATCGACGCTCGCTGTTTTTATTTTCGTTTGGGCATCCTCCACTGCCAAAGTCGGCTTGATCACTGCTGCAATCTTTGCATTCAACCCGCTCCAGCTCTACTATGCACAGCTCATTCGCGGCTATTCGTTGATGACATGTATCAGCGTATGTTGTATTGGTTTCTTCTTGTTAGCAATGAAGACCACCAAGCCTCGATATCTTGTTGCGTACACTGCATTTTCCGTCTTAGGAATGTATGTTCACTACTACTTTGCAATGATTCCGATCGCTTTAGTTGTCGCATGGTTGATCCAGAATCGATGGAACCAGTTCCCAAGATTGGTGGCATGTTACGCTGCGATGTTTGTATTGACTTGTCCGGTACTTATTTTTCTGGTCGAAGATTTCAGATTTCAGCACAAACTGCGCGAACCTCGCCCCATGTCGCTATCAGCGGTCCTTTATACGTATTTCTCCTACTTCAGTGGATATGCACTTGGGCCTTCGCAACGGGAACTCCAGTTCATCAGCGCGGGCGCCGCGATCCGTTCAGCGGTTCCTTGGTTATTAGCCGTGGCTGCGATCGCAATGCCTTTGGCTGTGCGAGGGTTCGTAGCCTTAAAACGAGGAGGACTAGCGACGTCGATATTGTCCTTGCTGACTGTGCCACTCATTATGATTGGTGCCGCAGGGTTGCTAGCCGGGATTACTTACAATGTTCGTTTCGTGGCTTGGTTTGCATTTCCGTTATCGGTTCTTTTTGGATTTGGAGTTTTGCACGAAAACGATCGCCGCCTGCCGAGGTGGGTGATGGCTTGCGTTGTTGGGCTGTTTGGCATTTTCGCGATCGCCAATTGCAATCGCTTGTTTAATGCTCACTATCAGTTTGAAGACACACGCGCCGTTGCTCAATACTTAGTTGAAAATCGAACAGATAGCGAACCAGTCTATGTCGTCTCCGACTACATGCTCCAGCCGCTAGCCCACTACTGTAGCTTCGGCAGTGAAAACTTGCTTGAATTGCCGCAACCGGGAGTTCGCAGCCGAGTAATAAAGGATGTAGAGTCACTCGCAGAGGCGATGAGCGTAGTGGATTCCAGTTCTGCTAGAAAGCGTTGTTGGCTGGTCTATTCACGACCGTTTCATGGTGATCCAAACGGGTTGATACTCGAAGAGTTCACGAAACGCGGGGCGCAGCTCGACTATCGCGCTGCGGGCATCGACCTATACGTACTTGAGCGTCGAGATTGAATTCTATCGGGCTGCGTTCGGGAGTGGTCACGTTCAAACCAAAAGTTGGATAAAGCAGCCCGCGAAGCGGACCATGAAATTATTACAGAAATAGTTGTTGAATTGGGATAAGCGTACTGCGGTTTACAGGTCAGCAAGTTGAGCTCGAAACGGAATGGGTTTTGGTTCAGATCGACCAAAACAATCAATGTACGTGCCAATGCAAATCAACGATGCTCAAGAGTCGCCGAAGTTTAGAGGCTTAAGTAGGTTGGTATTGCTACTGATCGTATTACTTCGGCAGCTTTGATTTGATGACTTAACCCATTGGATCAATTTGCTTTTCGATAACAACAACTCCTTTGTTCGCACTGGCCATTATGTTCTTATCCGGGGAGACCTGCATGGACGACTTACGAGTCGTCGTCGCTCCAGGGAGTAAGGCTTGCCTGAAAGGCTGGAACAAGTCCGCGAAAGCGAACTTGGGCGGTGCAGGAGTCAGCAGAGGCCGTCGGGTTCCGCTTCGTAGGCAGTCGCGCGACGATTAACGTGTCACGGAAGTCTATCGAGCGTTTCAAGCATCGCATCCGCGAGATTACCGGGCGTAGCCGAGGGATCTCGATGGAGCAACGCTTGGGGGAACTCAAGCGATATGTTCGAGGCTGGATGGGCTACTACGGTCTTGCTTCGCAATTGAAACTGTTCGCAAGCTTGGAAAAGTGGATACGGCGACGCATCCGGTGCTGTTACTGGAAACGTTGGCGACATGTTCGCACACGAATCCGAGAGCTAATGGCACTGGGCGTCCCACGCAGGCAAGCCAGGCACGGCATCAGTCGCAAGGGTCCTTGGCACATGGCCAAGACGATCGCGAGCGGTGTTGGTATGACGAACGCTTGGTTAGCAGCTAAAGGAGTCTTGAGTCTTAAGACATTGTGGGCCGAGCTTGCTCATCTTCGTCGAACCGCCGTATGCGGACCCGCATGTACGGTGGTGTGGGGAGGACGGTCAGCGATGGCCGTCCTTACCCGATTTAGCTGGTAATTCAGGCGTTTGCCATCATGTCTTAGTCTCGCTTCGCTCCCTTCTTTGAAGCTGCGAGGTTCTTGGCTCGCAGTTCTGCCAGTTGTTGACGGTCGTCCTCCGGTGAGATCGTTTTTGTGAAGCCATCATCTTTCTGCTTCGCCGTCCAATCCGCGATATGTTTTTGCTCATCGTAGCCGGCAGGGACTTTGATCGGAATCTCCTTGTAAAATCTGACGCGGTCCCCGGTCTCTGGATTTTCAAGCACACAAATCGGTTCTGGAACGCCTGGCGAGCCAGGAACACTCGATGATGAACAGCCGGTAACGAGCAGGGTCACAAACAGCAGGCTAGAGAATCTCGCGGTAGTCATTTCACCACTTCCGATAATGGACCATCATTTCAGCGCCAACATTCTCGTCTCGGAAAATACCAAATAACGACTGCATTCATCGAGTCGCCGGGGTAGAGCCACCATCCGGAACAGGCTGATCGGCGACTTCGATGCAATGCTTTGTTCGTTGCTTCGGTTGGATGATAGGACGCCCTGATTAAAGTGCACGTTTGCGAGCAGCTTCCACGTACGCATGCAAATCACCGTTGTGTTCCGCTAATAGCTTTTGCCGCGTTGCGTGAATCTCATCCAAAATTGGGTTAGATGTCATCGTCTGGATCTCCGAGAAACTGAGCAGGAGTACAAGTCAAAATCCGAGGCAGTTGCAGATCGTCCAAGAGTCGATAAAGTCTTGGAAGTTCTGTTGCGTTCGCAATATGGCGGCAATTTTGCGTCAGAAGATATTCTACTCCAGCAAGCACGGCAGAGGCTACGTGCAAAGCGTCTAATTTGGCTTTGGGCGGCATCATGCATCCCGACACGATCTTGTCAGCAATCGCTTCAATTTCAGGATCGGGCAACAAAAGACCAACACTTTGCAATGCGCTGAGCCTTCGTTTCGCTGCATCTGGATCACCTCGCGATGCTTCATCAATCACGAATTGAGACGTCACCAATCGATACTTCGGTGCTTCGGATTCAAGCCAACGCCGGGGAGACCTGCATGGACGACTTACGAGTCGTCGTCGCTCCAGGGAGTAAGGCTTGCCTGAAAGCCTGGAACGAGCCCGCGGAAGCGGACTCGGGCGGTGCAGGAGTCAGCAGCGG
>JANNNN010000425.1:0-2434 GCA_031398555.1 Planctomycetia bacterium
AAGTCAAAGCGCGACATCTGCTCTAGATTTTTCGCTGCTCGCGCTGTTCGCCACTACGTTATTCAGAGTTGAAAATGGGAGAACGAGGCTCCTGCCGAGCGTGTCTAGGCGCAACAATGCGACTTCACTGTACTCGTGTACATAACTCGTAGCGATGAGCTGTTTCGATCAACCGGTGGATGTCGGGAGGTACAGTAAAGTCGAACGGACTGTGGAGTCGTGCTCGGCAGAGCCTCGTCCTCCCATTCGCACCAGACGATACATCCGATTTATAGATCAAAACAACGAGTCGAGTCCCTCGGACAAAGCTCAGTAGTTCTGCATTTAAATTTCGATCCAAACCGCGTCGGCGCGCAGTTGGATCGAAAAACAGTCGAGCATCTTTTTCTGGGTCAATAGATTTAGGCCGTTGGTGATATCGTACTGCCAACCGTGCCAAGGACAGGTGATGCAGTTGCGATCGAGCTTACCTTGGGCGATCGGACCGCCTTGGTGAGCACACATCCCATCGATCGCAAGGAACTGTTCTTCCGTGCGAAAAATGGCAACGACTCGGCCACCGACGAGTAGTTCACGACCCTGCCCGATTTTCCAGTCAGCAATTTTGCCTGCTTCGTGCCAAGCCATCGAGCAAACCTGTTTCTGTTCCAGCGACTGGTCAGCCATTACTACAACGCAAAGTGAAAATTCAGACACCTTCGACAATGCCCACGCTACTTTTGCGGAGCATAAGGCGACACTGTTGCAGTTTTATTTAGCAGGCTGAGCAAGTGACGCTCGGACAATTCGATTGTCGTTACGGATAAAAATACTTTTCTCGGCAAATGCAGGATGCGACCAGCATACGCCACCGCGCTGCGGGAGTTGAGCCTTGGTTGGCTCGATCAACTGGCAACGATCGATGATCTTCAATCCAGTCGGCGAAAGGTTAGTAATTAACAGTTCACCACGTTCGTTGAACATCCAGACGGTGTTGGTGTCGGCTTGCTTAACCATATGGATCGTAGACCAGCGAGCTTTGGGAACTGCGGTTAGATCTTCCCAAATCCGATCACCCGTTTCAGCGTTCAAGCAACGAAACTCGCCGTAACTATCGACTCCATAAATATAGGCCCCGTCAACAATCGGAGTACCGATCATCGTGTGTAGCGTAGCAGTATTCTGTTCGTCGGTACCAATAGCACGCCATACGACCGAAGAAGTCAACTTGTCTTTGGGAGTACGAATCATCAGTGAACCATCGTAGAAGCTTGAAACGAAGACCCGCTCGTTATCGATGCACGGAGTCACAATACCGATTGGGTTATTGCGTGGGAGCATTGGGTGCGCCCAATGAACTTTACCATTGTTGGGATCAAGTCCAGAGAGACTTTCACCGGTCCAGCAGACTAGCACATCCTGACCAGCCTGCTGAATGACAACTGGCGATGAGTAACCAGCCCGCTCGTTAAGTGATCGCCAAACTTCCTTGCCATCGGCAAGATTAAACGCCACCATGCATGCTCCGTCAGCACCCGAGACCTGAAGAATGACCGTTTGTTTATAAATCAGTGGGGAGGAGGCGATGCCCCCCAGATCGGCATCTGAATATTGTATTCCGTGTTTAGGTCGCGTTTCCAAATGATTTTACCTGAGGCGGCATCGAAACAGTGGAAGAAACCCATCGATCCAACTGCGTAGGCTCTGCCGTTGTCGATCGTAACACTTGCCCGAGGGCCAGCTTTATAGCTAACGGTGTACTGGGCAGGATAGGAATGAACCCATACTTCGTCGCCTGTGCCTGAGTCCAAGCAAATGACTCGTTCGTCCGTTGCGGTGCGATCCATCACGTAAACTTTGCCATCGGCCACAGTTGGTCCGGAGTAGCCTGACCCAATTTCCTTGGACCAGACCAAGGGGATTTGTCCATCGGGCAACTCCGTTACTAGACCGTCGGCATGCCAGATCCCGTCCCGGCTTGGTCCGCGCCACTGGGGCCAATCTTCCGCAGTCAGGATTTGTGTTGGCCAAGTTGCAGTCATCAAGGCAGATAGACATGCGAGCACAAGTAACTTGGTACCTGAGGAAGCAGCCACGGCGTTACTCCGATAACGAAAAACACGCTGAGTTTAAGAAATTACTAAAAGGCGGACTTTGCGAAATTCACTGTAGTGGAGTGAAACGAGTTCGGCCAGCGGGTTGTGTTGCGCCTACAAACGAAACCAGGCAGGCTTTTGGGGGCCTGCCGCGGTCGAGTGAATTGGTAGACTGTGGTCACCCACTGTAGTTTGGATCGCTAGCAGACGAATTGCAGAAACTTCAGCGCAGATTCAGCTAACGGCTATCGCTCATTATTTCTTGCGATGGCGAATACGTGCGCGCATACGGCGTTTTTTGCGACCAATCTTTCTTCTACCCTTGCCCGTCTTCTTCACTCCCACGAGATTCTCTCCAG
>JANNNN010000688.1:0-6758 GCA_031398555.1 Planctomycetia bacterium
GAGCCGTATTTACCCTTCTCAAACTTGGCGGTGATCAAACGCTTCGATACGCGCGACCAACCCACCACTGTAATCCATTGATCGCGAGTAAGATCACAAACGACGCGAGCAACATCACCACCGCAATCGCCGTAGCCCCCGCATAGTCGTATTGCTCCAACTTGGTAATGATCAGCAGTGAAGTGATTTCCGTTTTCATCGGCATATTGCCCGAAATGAAAACTACCGAACCGTACTCACCGAGGGCTCGCGCAAAGGCTAAAGCAAATCCAGTTAGTAACGCCGGCAGAATCGTCGGCAGAATCACTCGAAAAAACGTTTGGCCGCGAGTCGCACCCAAACTGGCCGCCGCCTCTTCTATCTCCGCATCCAATTCTTCTAGAGCCGGTTGAAGTGTTCGCACGACGAATGGTAATCCGATAAATGTCATCGCAATGACTATACCGAGCGGAGAGAAGGCAGCCTTGATTCCCAAAGGCTCGAGGTATTGCCCAAGCCACCCGTTCTTGGCGCAGATCGCTGTCAGCGCGATTCCCGAAACAGCCGTAGGCAACGCAAAGGGCAAATCAACCAATGCATCCATGATGCTGCGACCTGGAAATTTGTATCGCACCAAACACCAGGCGACCACAAAGCCAAAGAAGACATTGATAATGGCACCAATCAACGATGCGCCAAATGTCAACCGATACGAGGCCATTACGCGGGGCTCGGTCACCGAATGCCAAAACGTTTCAAACGGCTGAGAAGCGGCTCGTAGAAACAACGCTGTCAACGGCAGGAGCACCACCAGACTCAAATATAGCACCGTATAACCCAGCGTTAAACTAAACCCTGGAACGATGCTGTGTTGTTTGAATTTCCATCGCATCAATGCACCCGTTTCATCTTTCGCTCCGCGAAAGCGGCCAATAGAAGATTACAGTCAACTTGCTTCGATCGCATTCGTCACTTGGCCGGTTGATAGATCTTGTCGAACACGCCGCCGTCGTCGAAATGTTCTGCTTGCGTCTTGCGCCAATCGCCAAATACGTCGGCAATCGTGAACAAATCGACTTGCGCAAACGCTGATCGCTGCTCGGCTGAAATCGAATCTTGGATGGCTGGACGAAAGAAATGCTTGGCAGCCAACTGCTGTCCCTGCGGGGAATACAGATGTTCAAGATAGGCTTTTGCAACTTCCGTCGTCCCGTGCTTCTCAGCAACTTTCGAAACCACCGCCACCGGTGGCTCAGCCAGAATACTCACCGAAGGTACAACAATCTCAACTTGTCCCGCACCCGCATCCTTGATTGCTAGGAACGCTTCATTCTCCCAAGCCAGTAACACATCACCGATGCCGCGCTGAATGAAAGTGTTCGTCGATCCACGTGCTCCCGAGTCAAGTACCGGAACTCGCTTGAACAACTCCGCGACAAATTCGCTGGCTTTAGCTTGAGCCGCTTTGACTTCGTCTGATGGTTGCTTCAGCTTTGCTAAGTCACCCAGTTCGCGCTTGAGAGCAAATCCCCAAGCCGCTAAGTAATTCCAGCGCGCGCCACCGCTCGTCTTAGGATTTGGTGTAATGATCGCCACGTCAGGCTTTAGCAAATCTCCCCAGTCTTTAATTCCCTTTGGGTTTCCTTTACGCACCAGAAAAACAATGGTCGAGGTATAGGGAGCACTATTATGCGGCAGTTGGCTTTGCCAGTCCGCTGCTAGTAACTGGGACTTGTCAGCAATCGCGTCAATGTCATACGCTAAAGCCAACGTTACAACGTCAGCTTCCAAGCCATCGATAACCGCGCGCGCCTGCTTGCCCGAACCACCATGCGATTGGTCAATCAATACGTCCTGGCCCACTTTGTCTTTCCAATAGCTTGCAAACGACGCGTCAAATTCCTGGTAAAATTCACGCGTCGGGTCATAGGAAACATTCATCAATGTGATCGGTTTCAAACCCGAAGTCGAAACTGATGGCGACTCGTTGCAACCCGTAAACTGGATGCAAACAATCGCCAGCAGCAATCCGTATCGTTCAAACCAAAGCATTTTAAAATCTCTGAAATTTGTTGGGGATCGGCGCAGCCATCCGGCGGCGGAACCGTCGAATGAACCCCTGTTGGCAAACGGTATGCCAATCCGTGGCACCTAATCTGCGTTGCGGAAATAGTAAGGTCATTCCGCGATAAATCGCGGGCAAATTTAAAGGCCATCAAATAAGATGGCAGGTGGCCGTTAAATAAAACGGCAATCCGTGCTATTTGACGGCGTGCAAGCGATGCAACTTCGCGCGTAAAGAGAGCCGAACTGAGGCCGCAAGTTGGATAAGGAAATCAGATGGAAAACTCTCGCGAACAACTGCTCGAAATCTGGCGGGAAGCCTGCCGACATATAGAAATCAACGAGTCAAGCAAAACCATTGCGGAAATGCTAGCACAGAGAATGCCGCTCTCGTTGCTGCTCATCGTGCGTCTACAATCAGATCGCAAGACTATCGAGACCGTCGCCGTAGGATCACAGTTCCGTAGGTATGCTCCACCGATAGCGTCCACTCCGCTCCAAACGCCGCAGTGGAAGCGCATGGTGGCTTGGGCACGCGAGGGACTGGTTACTCGATTTCATCGAAGCGATGAAGCGCTGTCCAGCCTCAAACGCCCGGAGACCAACGATGCCGTCTTCACGAAAATTATTCCAACCGATCTCGTCGGAGACATGCTAATCGGTCCGCTCGAGAGTACCGATGGGCCTGCGGGCTTGATAATATTAGTTGCCCGTAATGGTTGCGACTTCGAAACCACGCACCTCGATTTCGCTCAGCAGTTGCTTGAACCGTTTAGTGCTGCGCTAGAAAACGATCGTCGCCTACATGAACTCAACGCTCTACGCGAAGCGGCTGAAGCTGATCGCCGTTCTTTGCTTTCACGACTCGGTCGTCAAGAAGTGAACGAAGAAGTCGTCGGCGCGCAAACCGGCCTAAAGCACGTTATCGATCGAGTCGAGTTGGTTGCCAAGTCCGATGTGCCTGTTCTGATTCTCGGCGAAACCGGAACCGGTAAAGAAGTAGTCTCGCGAGCCATACATACTCGCTCGAAACGCGGAAACGGTCCATTTATTCGCGTCAATTGCGGCGCCATACCGGCTGAACTGATCGATTCGCAATTGTTTGGACACGAAAAAGGAAGCTTCACGGGTGCCGGCGAGCAGCATCAAGGTTGGTTCGAACGGGCTGATGGTGGGACACTGTTTCTCGACGAGATTGGCGAACTGCCACTCGCCGCACAAGTTCGTTTGCTTCGTGTCCTGCAAGATCATCAAGTTGAGCGGGTCGGCGGTCGTCAGCCTATTCACGTTGATGTTCGTATCGTAGCCGCCACCCACCGCGACTTGGCTTCGATGGTCAAGCAGCGTAGCTTCCGCGAAGACTTGTGGTATCGCATCAATGTGTTTCCCATTCTCTTACCACGTTTGCGAGAGCGTATCGAAGACATCCCCGCACTAGTGCGTCACTTTTCCCAACGCGCCGCTGTCCGATTTGGCTTGCCTTCTGTAGAAGCGTCACTAGCCGATCTGCGATTGCTATCGAGCTACCCTTGGCCCGGCAATATTCGGGAACTCGGGGCCGTCATTGATCGAGCCGCAATTCTCGGTAACGGCAAGACCCTGGAAGTCGCTACTTCTTTAGGCTTGAGCCAACCGCTGCCTTACGCCGAGCCAACCGATGAACCCACTTATTATGAAGTGATTCCAGAGTCGCCGCTTACGAGGACACGATCGATTGAAAATGAGAATTCCCAAGCCGCTATCACTACACTCGACGCGGCCATGCGCGAGCACATCGAACGCGCCTTGGCGGCCAGTGGAGGTCAAATTGAAGGGCGGTCCGGGACTGCCGCACTCCTTGGTATCAATCCCCATACACTCCGCGCGCGGATGCGGAAACTAAAAATCAACTGGTCCAATTTCCGCGAATAGATTTGAGTTTTCAAAATTACTTGCGGGTCGCTTTTGCCGAGTGCGACCAGTTTTCCGTTTGCAGCAAGAGCGACCCACGAATACATGCCAATTTTATTCGTTGTAGGAAATTGTCTCCCCGCCACTCCGAGTCGCCATCGCCCTATATACTTCTTCGTCAATAGTCTGCGGTAACCACTGAACCGAACAATCTGCTCGCATGAAATTTGCACCGCCCGAGTGGTAACTGCGAAAATCTTCGAAATGGCCAACAGGACTATTGGGAACATGGTCAGCAACACCGACGATGCGTGCATTGGCTTCGGCTGCTTCGGGTACATTCCCTTGCCAAAGACTGCCTCCTAACTGCCCACTCCGCTCACCAACCATAAGCGTATTGCTCAGTCCGTCGGTGACATCACGGAATTTTGTTTTACTGTTTCCGTAATAGATACCATCACCGCGATAAGGCGAATCTTCCAGCTCAAACGTGCCAAACATTGCGATGTAGTTGCTCTTCGAAACGTGGAATAGCTTAGCGCCATCATCAACGGTTTTCGGATGCGAAGCACTTTCCTCGCCAAGCTCAAAGGTATCGCCAAACGGATCAGATGGGCAATTGAAAGTGGCGACAACAGTTTCCCTAATACTCTTGTGAAACGAATCTTCGATCGTCAATCGCCAATCGATCTTATTGGCAATATTGCTGCCTTCCATGAAGGGAAGCAGGGCCGCGGACCAACCCCAACCCGGTTCTCCGCTCATCCCATTTGAAACCCAGCCCGAGGGCAGCCGCCCGTAGGCCGATTCATAATTGTGCGTCGCCAAACCCAACTGCCGAACGTTGTTTGAGCATTGAATGCGACGCGCGGCTTCGCGAGCCGTTTGGACAGCCGGCAACAACAGTCCCACTAGAATTCCAATAATGGCGATTACAACTAAAAGTTCAACTAATGTAAACGCAACGCGTTTCGATATATTCATATAAATACCCAGTCTGATAGCATCTTCGACAACTTGATAGAAATTCGCGTGTCTCGCTGCTCGTCCTGAAATACAACAACCTTATAAAGGCTGCTTCAAGCAAACAAGCTCGTGCGCGCGAAAGAAATAACCGCAGGCAGGCGATTAAGCAGCGGGCGGTCCACGCGGTGAATGTGGGCATTTCACCGCTGGGAGTTGAAGAGTCGCAGAATAAACGACCAAGTGAGAAACGAGGAGACACGAACAAGCACCAACCGTTTCAGTCGCCGTTCGAGACACCTGCGATAGCTGAAAACAAACCACACAATCGTCAGCAGACGCTTCTTCGACGCTTAACGGTGACCTGGAGTCGGTTGCCTGCTCGTCATTTGCTAAATAGCAGTGATAGGAGCAAGAGCACGTTGTAGAAGCTGTCGCTAATGCCGCAGAAGGCGAACTGTGGCAAGTCAAATGGTGCGCGACAAGCGGCAAGTTCCCAACGCTGGCCACTGCCAGTGCGATGAAAACCATAATTCGCTGAAATGTCGCCATCAAATGCACAACCTGTGTAAAAGCAATTCACTTACATCTTATAATCGCAGGGGAAAGTGTCCAAGTCAACAATGGACCGGTGTCAACACAAAGAAATCCTTGACATTTAAAAACTTGCTACGGAATCAAGAAAACGCCAAGCGTTCTCGCGTCAACTGATCCACCAAGTTCTCCAGTTCGTGATCAATCTCCGAATTCGTAAGGGTCTCAATGGCTGGGCAAGCTAAATTAGGGCTAAAAGAAACAGCTTGTGAAGCACTAACACGCTCCGCGGGACCAACAAAAACCAAGCTCGACGACCCAGATGACGATGGCGACTCCTCGTCTTCGCCCTCAGCTTTCATCTCAATGGATTGAACCAACCGTTGGCGATTTAACCAGTTGACAATGATCAACACGTCCATCGGCGAGATGATTCCGTCCCCGTTTACGTCAAACCATACTTGCCCCTCGCCACTGCCTTCGCGCGGAACGCTGCCCCGCACGGGACCAACGCCAACGCTATTGATGTGATTAATTACAAGCAACGCGTCAAGCGGTGTGACTTGCCCGTCGCCATTCACATCGCGGGGTTCCAGCGGATTCTGATTGGAAGATCTTTTGGAGATGACTGGGACTGCGACTGTACTAGCGATCGTATCGCTGCCAAAAACGCTAGTTGCGGTCACAGTTAATTTTAAATTACTATCGACAGATTTACTAACGGATTGACTTTCCTTGAGCTTCAATTCGCCATCGACAACTTCAAAGCGAGTATCGGAAACGGTGTACATGTAAGCCTGTGCATCTTGGTCGTTGACGGCAACTCTGCCAATTACGGCTCCAGGCGTTGCATCTTCCAATGGCTGGACTTGCACACTGATTCCGGTAGGAGCGTCGTTTTGATCGGCTACCGCTACCGCGATCGTCTGGGTAATCGATTGACCGCTGGAATCGGAAACGGTCACCGACATGTTGATCAAACCGGCTTCTTCGAAGTCGAGTTCAACACCTGGTTTTAATTTCAAAAAACCATCTTCAATCATGAAGCGAGAGTCTGACAATACATAGTCAAAGTGATTCGATTGGTCAGGGTCATCAACCTGCAACTGGCCAACGCTCGCGCCTTTTGAATTTTCTGGCACAGAAGCATTTAAGATCCGAACCGCAGTCGGTGGCTCGTTCACGTCCGAAATCGAAAGTGTGGCTGTTGTTGAAATTTGGTAACCACTGATCTCGTCTTCAGTTGCAATAATCTCTAGTTGGATCGTCGGTTCGTTTTCGAAGTCAAGTTTCGTATCGGGCGCAAGATAAATTCGGCCATTGCGAAC
>JANNNN010000483.1:0-9358 GCA_031398555.1 Planctomycetia bacterium
CCGCTGCTCATCGTCAACGCGGACGACTACGGCCTGACCGCCGGCGTCTCGCGCGCCATCCTCGACGCCCACCGCCACGGCGCTCTCTCGCGCGTCCCGGCTGATAGGTTCAAACCACGGTAATAACCAACGCCATCTCCATTGCCAAAGAGAGACGATCAACTTGCTTCGTGGGCGAATAATTTTTGAAGCTCTTTTCGCTTGGGACAAATGGTCCCAAACTACTTTTTTACGCAGCGCGTAAATTAACCTGCCCAGCACTCTCTATCCACTTGGCGATTTCCGCACGGCTTGGGGCAGAACCGCTACGTATAATTCTAGTACCCGCATCACTGCCACAGTAATTGAGAACCGCATCGTACAACGCATCCACTTCGGAAATGGCTAGCTCGTCGGCTGAGCGGCAATCGACGCCAACCAGCAATTGCGCCTTGTAGCCACATAGAGCAGGCACTTCGACAACCAACCGCGTTTGATCTTGCCAGTCCAAAAGTGTACTTTCATCAATCCACTTCACATCCAGCTTTGTGGCCATGTCAACCGCCGAAGCCGCCAGGAATTGACCGATCGTTGCAATGCCGATCTCATAGAAGCGAGCCGCCGTCTTAGGCCCGATCGATGGCGCGTCCACGATGTCGGAATCCAAATGAACGTTAGCAGATCTTGTAATCGCTGACCGAGCTGACTCCGTTGACTCCTTCATTTCGAGTGGTTCTGGTGTGGCACGCGTCACGGGTGCGTCGGTTTCGATTGGCTCAGGAACTTCCTGTTCAACCGCTTCGGGCTCTTCCATCTTCGTCTCTGTTATGGATAGTTTGTCGCTGGTCAATTGAAACTTAGGTGCCAAATCAGCATCGTCAATCGGCTCAACTGGTTTTTGTATTTCTTGAGCTTGCCACGCGTCCGAAGATGCCGCAGCACGAGTGCCCTTTGGTTCAATTGATTCAATAACCTTTTTCACAGGAGTTGGTCGCTGTGATTCGGGCGGTGGCTTGATACTTGCCACCACACGAATTTCCGGTGGTAAATTTTTGACAACTTTACCCGTCGCTTGATACTCGTCAAAAATCGCCTTCACCGCGCGTTGCTCGGCCACATCAATAACTCGACCAACGACCCAAGCGGCTGGAGTATCGACAGCAGCCATTACTGTCGTGAATGTTAGCGGACAAATAGGAATCTCGACGACTGCCAGTTCAGCGATCCGATCGAGAATCCTCGCCCACCCGGTAAGGGCATAGTCAAAAATCTCTGTGAGGATCGCCCGTGACCTTGAGTCCAATCCTGATGGCGGGTCTTGAACACCTTTCTTAAGGTCATAGTATTCGATCAGAGGCATGTAGTGCTTGTGAGCTACCGCAGCCCCTGCCAGGACAGCTTTGCTCATCCAGCCGGGTCCAACCTCCAATGGAAAAGAAACTTGATTTGTACATCGTCTGTAAATCCAGTCGTAAGACTTGCAAACTGACCACTCAAGCGGCCGGTGGACAACTGCTTCGGAGGGATGTTGCGCAGTATGCAGGGGCATCAGCGGGTCTGTGAAGTAGTGGCTGAGGACACCGATCGAGTAAGCCGCTCCTTTCCAATCGGAACTGTGCATTTTCTCGATGACGCGCGCGAGCCAAGTCTCACATGCTTTCGCCGCTCCACCCCAATTTTTATCGCTGACGTGGATAACATGATTTTGAAAGTCTTTGAATTTCGTGTCGGGGTCTTTGGCGCCGTTCAAATACTCTTGGTAGTTTGCCAACAACACGCTGGCTAATCGGCGACCATTGGGCGTGTCGATCCGGTCCAGCGCATCGATCGCAAAGAAATGATGAGTGCTTCGACAATGCACGGCGCGAAGAATGCTAATCAGCGTCGACACCTCGGACTCCTCTACAAACGTTGACCAAAGGGATGCGGGGATGGTACAGAAAATCGGCAGTTACGCCTAGACAAAAAAGTGCCAGGAACACTTCTACACCAATTGCCTTACCCGAGAATCTAGAACAGACTAGGCAACTTATGGTAAGCTGATATCCCCACCCAGGATCTATCTCGGCTTCTACGCCCCATCCCTACCCATGCAAGTGCTCAATGGCAAAGCTCACCCGAATCTGCGTCAGTTACTTGGCTTTGCTAGCGGCCTGCTCCGGACTTGTTGCCTTGGAAGCAGCGACTCAAGTTTTTGGCCAAAACGAGTCGGTTCGAAACCCGAGCGACTCGTACGAAGGCCTTTCCATTTCAGCGTTAACGATCTCACCCTACACCCGCGCACTGCCGGGCGGGATTTTGGTTTTCCGATGTGAAGTTGTCAACTCTGCGAAAGAACCAGCAACTGGGTATCTAGTTGGACGTATCAACGGCCAATCCGGTGAGGAGGATCGACGCCGTATTGAAATGGCACCTGGCGAAACAAAGATGTACGACATGCAGATGCGACTAGCCAGTGTACTGCCAAAGTCAACAGTTGAAGTGGCCGTTTCATTGAATGTTGTCCAAGGTGGTCGAGAGGTTATGGTTCAGAAAGGTGACCAGCCCATCATCAGTACTCTGACACTAACGGTTCCCAAGGAGACAAACTTCACCGCCCTCGTAATAGATAATGAGCCGCGAAAAGCCCTTTACTGGAGGTGGCCTGAAGGTGAGCCCTACTTCACTTACGAACTTGCAATGGCGTCGCGTATCGATGCGTCTTTATCGAGACGATGCCTGACGTTAGATTCAGAGCCACTGCCGCTGAATCTTACAGACTGGAAATCCATCAATCTACTGGTCGTTGCAAGTCCAATTGTCTTCGACGATGCAGCAAGTATCGCTGTCATGCGACAATTCCTGCTAAGCGGCGGAAGCATTTGGATCATGCTCGATAACATCGAAACCAACGCGATCATTGACCTACTGCCCGACCATCAACAAATCGAAACGGTGGAAACTGTCGAACTGAACCGATTTGAAGTTGAAGTGCCCAGTTACTCTTTCGCTTCCAAAGACAGAACCGTTGATCGCGACGATTATGTGCAGATGAAACGAGTTATACAAAACGGCGGCGAAGTAACTCATACAGTGGACGGCTGGCCAGCTGCAATTTGGATTTCGGTAGGTCGAGGTAGATTGTTGTTGACGACGGTCTCAAGTTCCGGCTGGATTGAGCGTCGAAAAATTCAAAAAAGCCCGGATCCAGCCCTGCAGTCGGAATACACCTTGCCGGTATGGGCGATTGGTTTCGCTAACGAAATTCATGACCTTAAAGTGCCGGCTCCTCTGAACTTGGGTGAAGAGCAGTATCCCATTGATCGCATCGGCAATCCGGTTGTTTCGAGATCGCTGGTTGCCTTTGTTCTCATGACCTTCTGCACTTGCTTGATTGCGTATGGCTTTTGGCATGCTCTAGGTGGCGGATCTAACCGACTGGGAGTGGTCGCACCAACGTTGGCGTTGGTCGCCTCTTTACCGCTCGTAATCGCAGCCGTGCTACAGCGTCGCGATATACCGACTATGTCGACCGCCTTGCAATTTGTTCAGATCGACACGGCAGCGGGAGCAAATTTGCGAGAAGGCGCCGCCATATATAGCAACGAATCGCGATCGATGGAGTTGATCGGTAAGGGCGATGGACTAGCCATTCCTTCTTCCAAAATTGAAACCGGTGTCCGTAGCGTCATCACGGACGATTTTCAATCTTGGCGAATGGCAAACAGCACTTGGCCCTCAGGCACTTGGCGATACAAAACTCAATTAGCCCTGCCTGACGTATCACTCTTCGCTCAATCTTATTTGACAAAAGAGGGCTTGAGTATTGAACTGCCCAACGAATCGACCAAAGACCTTCCTTCCCCCTTGCAAGATATCGTCGTCAACATGGTGGCCGGCGCCCAATCATTAGGGAAGCTGGTCGATGGGAATACTCGCTTACTCGTCGACGGCGAATTGCCCGCTGAGGGGGAACGCTGGACAACAGACACCCTTGTCAACGACGAGCAGCGCCGCCGTTCCGCAGTGTATTCAAAACTGTTCGAAGACATCCAAGAACCACAAATCCCGATTCGTACACTGTGCGGATGGACTGACCTCTGGCCACAAGCACCGCAGTGGAACGTCGCCCTGGAGCGGCGAGGAACAGCGCTCGTCAACCTGCCGGTCCGCCTGGCGACTCCTGCTGCTGGCTCGGAAGTTCGCATTCCCTATTCACTGATAAAAATCGAGCATGCCACAATAGATAAAGCTTCGTCCATTTTCAGGCAAGACACGGGCAAGTTTATCAGCGAGGCAACCTTGGCAACCGACGCCGAGTTTGCATTCATCCTGCCCCCCGAAGCGCTTCCCATCGAAGTCAATTCCCTGACGATTGACTGGGATATTAAAGCTCCCGGTCGCAAAGTTCGTCTGTCGTGCGAATGCTCCGATGGCCCTGTCGAATTGGTGATCTTAAATAGCCCCTCCATCCCTTGGAAGAGCAAGATCGATGACGCTCGTGTTCTAAAACAATTACGCGATGGACGACTTGTTCTGCGCATTGAAATCGCTGGCGGTCACGAATCGGAGAGCACTCAAAACTCCTTCGTCAGTTGGCGCATCAAACATTTACGCTTAAACGTTGACGGACACACTTTGCCCCGCCACCGAATGGTTTCAACCTCGCAACAATAACGTCTCGAATAGCCTCGCCACGAGTGTCTCGCGATCATAGAACACAAAACTCCTCCGCCGATTTTGGATTATTTAATGCCAGACCATGTACTTGAAACCAAAAACCTTACCAAGCGATACGGTGATTTTGTAGCTCTGAATGACCTGTCGATCCACGTTGACCGTGGCCAAATCCTGGGCTTCATCGGTCCTAACGGTGCCGGCAAAACAACCACCATCAAAATCCTAGTTGGTCTCTCGCGCCCAACGTCCGGGTCGGCCTTCATCGCTGGCGTCAATTGCAGTGAAAGTGCTTCTAAAATCAAACGCTTGGTGGGCTACATGCCCGACCGCTTTGGCTCTTATGACAATATGCGAGTCCACGAGTACTTGGATTTTTTTGGTGCAATTTTTGGTATTTCCCGGGGCGATCGGCGCAAACGTATCGCTGATGTCATGGAAATCACCGACACAACTTATATGCAAGATAAATTCGTCGAGAGCCTAAGCCACGGCATGCAACAGCGGGTTGGTATCGCACGAACCTTGCTGCACAATCCCGAAGTGTTGATTCTTGACGAGCCCGCAAACGGCTTGGATCCCAGAGCTCGAATTGAGATGAGACAACTTCTTTTGCGATTGGCCGGAGAAGGAAAAACGCTAATCGTGACCAGTCATATTTTGCCAGAGCTGGCGAGAATTTGTAACACGGTTGCGATTATCACCGGTGGTAAGCTGCAAGCCTTCGGCTCACTCAACGATGTTATGGGACGACTGTGCCCGCAGCGGAGTTACGAATTGCAGTTGCCAACCGCCGATCAATTGCCCAAAGCCGAAGAGGTTCTTAAACAATGTCTATTGGCAACCGAGCCAGTCACAATCAGCCAGGCGGAATGTGTACTTCGATTTCCGACTGTACGTACGGAGCTAGAACTTGCTGAAGTGCTCAATCGGCTTGTCAACGCGAATGTCGCCGTAGCGCAGTTTCGAGAAGTAGCCAGCGATCTTGAGGATGCATTTTTGTCTGTCGCGGACAATAAGCAACCCGCGGCTGTGGCCTGATGCAAGCGTAACGCTTTGCAAATACTACTTAATCCGTTTTATAAATTTTTAATCGTTGAACAACTGTGACAAGTATCCCTTTTTTTCAAAATCCAATCCTTCGCCGCGAACTGTTAGATCGGCTGCGCAGCCCCAAAACTATGCTGGCCGTTATCGGCGTGGCGGTGTTGTCATCGCTACTGGTACTGATGCGTTGGCCGACCGATGCATCGATTGACTTGGTCAGCCAAGGGTCATTGCAAGTCTTCCGCCCCGTCGCGTTTGCAATTGCGATCGCTATCATGATGCTGATCCCAGCTTTTCCTGCCACTGCGTTTGTAACCGAACGCCGCCGTGGCACGCTAACGCTACTACTCAATTCACCCACTACTCCCATGCAAATTTATATGGGGAAACTGTGTGGCAATGTATTGCTTTCGATACTGATCTTTTCCGTCAGCCTGCCCGCACTGATGGCGTGCTTTGCAATGGGAGGAATATCGATCAGTGGACACATCGGACCGTTAATATTGGTTTTGATCGGCATGGCGATCCAGTACTCAGCCTTGGGCCTGTGGATCAGCGTACGGTCACAATCGGCAGATGCAAGTTTACGCTGGACCTATGCAGCCGTCTTGGCCTTCGCCGTACTTTCCATTGGCCCCACAGTCTTGGTTGGGAAACTCACGGGGCTAAAATCCTTCATCGCCCACTGGATGACGGCCCTTTCACCGATTCCTGCCTTACAACAAATTACTGGCTCACAGGCCCAAGCTGGCGAAATTGGCATTTCGACCGGTTGGCCCGAGTTCCTTGCGCTGAGCTGCGTGATTTCGATCGGCCTGGCCTTCGCAACATTGATGAAACTTGATCCTCTTTTGTTGGATCGACCTCGGCCCGCAGGCAAAATTGTTGACGGCACGAAGTCAGGTGGCTGGATGCGACGTTTGAATTACCTTGTAGACCCCAACCGCCGCAAGTCTGGAATCGCGTGGTGGCTGAACCCCGTTATGGTCAAAGAGTTTCGAACTCGCAAGTTCGGGCGATTGCATTGGCTGTTGCGTCTCGTGGCAGCAGGTGGCATCGTTTCTCTATTACTAACCGTTGTCGCAGCTACCGGGACAGTTAGTTGGGGCGTGGAGCGGATCGCTGCGTCGATGGTCTTGATGCAAATTGCTTTGCTTTTGCTTCTCGGACCAAGCTTGGGAGCCAACCTCATTGCGGCCGAAGTGGAAAGTGGCGGGTGGCAACTGCTCCGGGCCTCACCCCTATCGCCCATTCGAATCATCGTTGGAAAGCTGATGAGCACGGTTTGGACTCTGCTGCTATTACTACTCGCAACGTTGCCCGGATATGTCGTGATGAGCTACATACAACCCTCGATCGGCGGTCAAGTTGGGAACGTGGTTGTCTCGTTGTTAATCGCGATCGCATTGGTCACCAGTATTAGCGCCTGCATAAGCGCGTTTTGCAAAACGACCGCCGTTGCCACAGCGACTAGTTACGCGGTTCTGCTAACGCTCTTCGCAGGGACACTATTGGTCTGGTTGGCGCGCGGCAAACCCTTTGGCCCCTTGTTGGTTGAACGCACTTTGTTATTCAACCCTGCTGCAATTGCGCTCGCCGAAATGAAAACTCCCGGTTTTGAACAGTACAATTTGACGCCACTTGGCTGGTATATTGGCATCGGGCTGTCTATTGTTTGCATAGTCATTCTTGGAATCCGAACACATCGAATGACTCGCCCCGATTAATCCGTTTCGATCTGCAGCTGGTTTCGCGAGTAAAGGGTGAAGCTGGTTTCGTGAGAAACCGGTGTTGTAACCTACTCCAACCATATCGCAGGTTTTCCCTTCAGCTAGTTTCCACTGGGTTTGTCCTGAACATGCAATTACGTACACTGCTCCTCACGTTTGCAATACTAGCGCAAAGTTGTTTTGCTCCTAGCAGCTTAGGACAGCAAACGAAACCGTTACAACACTTCTGGGAAATTGCACCGGACTTTGGCAATCCTTGGGAAACTGTTCAAGCAGAGCGGGTCATTCACTTTGACGTCAATTCGCTGAACTCGGCTCAGGTGCAGGAGCGTGTTCAAGTTGCACAAATGATTTGCCGTGAGTACAAGAATTCAAATTTCAAACAAAAAGAACTTGCGATCGAATTGCTTGTCGCGCGGTTAAAAGGAAACGCAGAGGCAATTCAGACGAAACGAGCCATGATTTCAGCCACTGCGCTGCTGGACGATGGAAAGAATGCAGCAATTCTCTGGCAGGCCGCTCAAGGGGATGCCCTGTCACAATCGACTGTAGAAAAAGCCCTGTCCAAGTGGAAAAGCCCCGTCGCGATTGAAAGTTGGCGCAAGAGAATTGCTGACCCGATCGCGAAAGCCGCCGACGTCGCTCTTGCAATCGAAGGCTTAGCGTCTGTAGGCGGTAGAGAAGACACCGAGCCGCTGCAGGCACTCCTAAAAGGCAACGCGACTAGCGCGGTCAATAGGCACCTATCGGCCATTGCGCTCGGCAAGCTGAATAGCGACGGACTCAACGATCTGGCTCAACAAGTGCTTGACTCGGACATGGATGAGCGTCATTTGCTCGCCGCCAGTCTGTTAGCAAACCACAGAGGAGATCGGACCGTTGCGCAGCTGCGAACGATATTCAACGATGGCTCGAGCGTCGCTCAATTTGCATCGGCGCAGTGTCTAGTCGCTAACTTTCCCGAAGCAGCGCGGGAATATGCTCCTCAAATGACCACACATGCCGATAGCACGATACGAATCCTTGCACTGGAATTACTGGAACCGCACTTCGATAAAGCAAGTCTGCGTTTGCAAGCCAACTTGCTAGCTGATCGAAACGTCAAGATCCGCCGCCGCGCTGGAGCTCAATTGGTCAGGGGAGCATCCTCGGGGCAGCGAGCTCTCGCTGAAGATTTTATAGCTGAACAGTTGGACGCAGAACCGTGGCAGGGAATCGAACAGGCGATCATCATGATGGTCGACCTGCAAGATCGAACTCGTTGCGCAAAGCTCGTAGAAATGCTTGAACATCCACGCTCCGAAGTAAACATCCACGCCGGCTGGGCACTCATGGAATTAGCCCAAGAGCCTAGGATCTTGGCGAGTATCGAGCCGCACGTTGAGCGAGCGACCGCGGCACTGGTGAATAGCGACTCCTTCCCGCCCACTTTCGGAACGACTACCGTTCGATTGAGCTACGTGTTTGAAGCTTTCGGCCGGAACAAATACGAACCCGCGCAAAAGTTACTGATGAACTATGTGCCGAAGAACGGTTTTAAGCTAGGCGTAGTTAGCCGCGCATCGGCAACGTGGGCACTTGGCCAAATTAATAAGGGAAAAGACAATCAATCTCTGCGTCAAGCACTGTGTGAGAGAATTGCCGATTTGGCACCGTTCTCGCCTGAAGATGAATTGGTGCGATTCACTTGCATACTTTCACTGGGAGAAATGGGTTTCGCCGACAGCCTTCCAACTCTCAAGAAGTTTAACGAAGGCAAACCCACCTTAATCGGATACGCGTGCGAGTGGTCAATCGAGCAAATCATGAAAGCCCATCCAGAATAAACCCGTCGCTGGTCGTGCGAAACCGGTCACGATGAACCTAGTAGCGGGTCTCGTTGGAAACCGGTTGCCTTCGCTACTTGGCAGTCTCACCAAGTCGTTCAATTAGTCGAGGAAGATAGC
>JANNNN010000504.1:0-1455 GCA_031398555.1 Planctomycetia bacterium
GTTCGAAGGGAGTTTTCGTTCACTGGGGGATTATGAGTTCTGCAGCGACATGTTGGGAGGTGAAGGCTGCACAGCAAGTATCCATGGGAATCGATTTAAAGACACTTGGCTAGCGAATGTACCAGTGCCTGCACCTCGCAACTATCTACTCGGAATCGATTACCTGAAGATGGAAGTCGAGCAGAAGATGTGGTCGTTTTTGATGGGGGAATGGAAGTTTGGGAGTTGGCCGCACTATTACATCATGACGACGCTGTTCAAAACGCCAGAGCCGACGTTGTTGGCAGCGCTGATTGGATTGGGTGTACTGGTCGTGGGAATTCGTCGGAAGATGGTCGAGCCGAAAGTAGTTACGATGTTTTTATTCTTGGCGATTCCAGCGGCAGTTTGCTTTGCGTCAGTCAGCCTCCAAGGTGGGTTCAATCACCATCATCGCTATGTGCTGCAGATCTATCCCTGTATGTTCGCGCTAGCAGCCTATGTGGCTTCGCCGGTCGCTCAGCAGTTGCTGAAGGTCCGGTTGCCTTTTGGTAAGCGACGTTTGTGGAGCTTCGCGGTGCCGCTGGCGGTGACTCTTACTATGCTATCGGTGGCGTCGTCGTTGCGCGTGCATCCGTATTACACCAGCTACTTCAATACGCTTTCCGGCGGACCAGAAAACGGTTGGCGACTGCTGGGGTTCTCCAATATTGATTGGGGGCAGGATTTATTGGAAGTCGATGATTGGATCAAGGCGCATCCCGAGTGCCGACCGCTGGTTTTTGATCTGGATTACTTTAGCATGAACGGTGATTTGTTTGGATTGCCCAACGCTTCGCCACCAGCATTGCCGAAGTATGCGAATGTCGACGAAGTGCGTACCGACGAAACGCAGTGGTGGATCATCAGCGTTAAGCGGCTGTATAACTTGCCCGACCAGCCAGGCTTAGAGTACCTACAACAGCTTGAACCGACGGACAGGATCGCTTACTCTTACCACGTCTATCGCATCGATCCCAAGCCGACACACGAGGAATAGCTTCCGGATTATGAGCAAGCTGGAAGTTTAATTGGTCACCCGACCGAGATGGTTTCGATCGATCAAGAGATCGAAGTCAAAGTTCTGCAGATCGATCGCGAAAAGCAAAAGATCGCTCTTGGTCTGAAGCAAAAGCAACGCAATCCGTGGGACAACATCGAAGAGAAATACCCTGTCGGCACAGTCGTCAAGGGCGAAGTTGTCAACGTGATGAGCTACGGTGCGTTCATCAAGCTCGAACCAGGTATCGAAGGTTTGGTACACATCAGCGAAATGTCTTGGACGCGCCGCATCAACCATCCGAACGAGTTGGTTCAAATCGGCGACGAGATCGAAGTCAAGATTCTCGGTGTCGATCCAGCGGGTCAACAGTTGTCGCTTGGTATCAAGCAGACCGTTGCCAACCCATGGGATACTGTCATGGACAAGTACCCAGA
>JANNNN010000560.1:0-4847 GCA_031398555.1 Planctomycetia bacterium
GTTCGCGATGCGGCGGCAACGCTACGTTCGCCACTACCGCCCCTGCACTCGCTTACGTCCTGACGAAGAACGGTGTCGTTCCGAGCAAATCTGCGTCAGGTTTGTTCATTATTGGCTGTTCAGATTGCGGGCTCGCATGGTTCCGGTTCAACCGCTCGGGCGCAGGAGCGTTGGTAGGAACGCCCGGTTGGATCGGACGTGAACAACTCGGCAAGCTACAAGGCGAAGAGAAGTCCGAGTGCCAGACATGCGGACAATTGATCGACCTAAAAGCACGATCCGGCATTCGCATTTCTGACAGCGCCCCATGGCAAGTATACTGCGATAAATGTGATGCGCTCATAGTTAGAGACACTTCGTAGTGGCTATCCGGTCGCCCCAATTCGACGTAACACTTTAAGGCTAGATGTTGCGTCGCTAAGCTAAATGCGAGGTTATACGTTCTCCTATTCGTTCTGCAAGCATTGCTATGAACTATTACGATAACCACCAAACCGAATGACCGCACGGACGTTCTATGAACAAGTTAAATACGCAAATAAAAGACGGTCCGGCTAAAGAGCTGTTTGCTGACGGCACGGTATCTGGGGAAGGCAGAATGAAGTCAGGCAAACGCCATGGCAAATGGAAGTTCTATTACCGCAACGGACGAACAAAAGCGGTTGGCAAATATGCAGATGGTGAGCTCGATGGATACTGGGAATGGTGGCGTGAGAATGGGCAGCCGTTCCAGGCTGGGGCATGCGCGAATCGTGTACAGGTTGGTGCCTGGAAGAGATACTACGAAAGCGGACAACTGTGGGACGAAGGCGAATACCAAGACGGTAAGAAAGTCGGTGAGTGGACGACATACGACAAGATGGGTGCTGTCAAACAACAGAAGACCTTTAAGCCTTAATAGAATCGCAACGCCTGATTCATTGCAGAATCGGCTAGCATGCGGTCCGCACTAGGCGGTTCAACGAAGATGAGCAACGTCGGCCCGTAATATCTTAAGACTCAAGACTCCTTGAGCTGCTAACCAAGCGCTCGTTATACCAACACCGCTCGCGATTGTCTTGGCCATATGCCAAAGGCTATTGTCTGTTTTGGTGCGAAATTTTCTACACACGCTTCAATTTCACGTACCGTACGATCTGCCGAAATCTTCGGAACGCACATCCCATTGCCCCAAGTACATTGGGTAGAATGAGTGACAAGGTGTTTTGGCTGGAAACTATTAAGGGGTTTTTATTTGGCGCGATCGTCGGCGCGATTTCCGGTCCGTTAATCCACCGCATTCGTGTGCGACGGACTCAAACGACGCAACCCAATAGCGAGATATTAGACGATTAACAAAAGACATAACAAAGCATTGCATCGAGGTCGCCGATCAGCCCGTTCCGGGTGGTGGCTCTACCCCGCCTACACGATGAATGCCGTCGTTCGTTCGACTAATTGAGAGAGATCTATGACTCATAAAGATGCAAATCCCGTATCACGTCTAGCAACTATTCTGCTACTTACTGGCGTTGGGAAACTCGTCCTCGGGGCAATGATTCTAATTCTTGCCTTTACAGGTTACGACACTCCAAAGCCCGTCAACGGACCGTTGCTTTTGGTTGCGATCAATTTATTGATGCTCGGCGGCGGCTGCTTGACGGCATCCCGCGCATTCCAAAATGGAACAATTGAGGTCGCATTGGAACGAACAGGCAAAATTTTTGGTTACTATTTATTTCTATTGGCAATCGCAGTAATTGGTGTCGGTTACGAACTAGTTTTATTCTTAACCAAGATCTTCAGCCGCTGAGGTTCTTAGTTAGCGACGGTCGAACTCGGGTAAGGACGGCCATTGCTGATCGTCCTCCCCACACCAGACATGCGGGTCCCCATCCGCCGGTTCAATGAAGATGAGCAAGTTCGGCCCATAATGGATGCTGCCTTTTCCAATCAATCTCCAACGCCACACTCTGAACTTCCATCAGTATCAGGGTATCGCGGCCAGTTCTAAACAGTTCCATGAACAGTAGCTTCTCCTGAATATCTGGCGCAAGCAGATTCAGATTCATTATCTGAGTGATTCGCGCCCGACTCACCTGAGCCAACTCCGCAAGTTCCGAATAGTCCGACACCGTCCCGTCAGCAATCAAGCCCTCAAACCTGATAGCGAGTGCCATGAGTTTGGCGATACGAGGCGTACGACCAACGACTTGCGGCTTAGCCTTTTGAGCCTGCTTCCTCTTTCCCTTTTTGCCGAAGTGAATTGTCGCTTCAATTTTCATGCTGCTCTCCCGAATGCCAAGATGCCTGTTGGATTGAATGAAACCACGATTCGTCCGTTTGAACCGTCGTAGTCAACACGCTCGATTAGCATTTCGACGACGCGAGTTTGTTCGGCTGGTGTCAAAGCAGCCCAGAGACAGTCGAATTGTGTTAGTGCTGTGGCTACTTCCTGCGGATCGATTACTAAGACTTTGGCCCTCGCTTCATGCAATTCACTGGCTCGCTTTTCGGCAGCTGCCATCCGTTCGTGAAGGTCAGCTTGCCGACCAGCGGTAGTTCCTTGGTCTAAGCCTTCACATCTTTCTTCAAGCTCGCGAGTTCCGAATCTAGGTTCGCTAACTCTTCTTTGGCGTTCTTGTTGGCAATCTCAAGCGTTGCGGCTATTAAGCTTGGATCTGCTCCAACGCTACGAATTTGCTGAACGACGAACTTTTCAATCTGGAGTGCAGGGATAGATTTTGTCGGGCAGTTCGACCATCCAGTCTTCTGTGCGTTCTTGCAGACATAGTATCGATAACGACGATTGCCTTTGGTCGAATGCCTCACCGCTTTCTCGTTGAGCATCGAGCGTATTGAACTCCTGCTCCAAGCCTTCCTCGGTGGACTTGCGTGTGTAGATCGCACATCTCATTATTTAGGCCCTTTCGTCTTGAAGAACGCTTGGCCCGAGCAGTGGCTGCCGGTGATATGCTTGGCCACGGCGCTGAGGCTTTTGAACTTCTGCCCTTCGAACACAAAACCGTCCTCAGTTACCTTCACCACCAGCAGCTGACCTTTGTACATACGCGTGATTTCCGTCCCTGCCGTTGGAGCCGACACGTTAGCTCGTGGTGCGAACTTGATCGTCGGTTGGCTCCTTGGCGGTAAGACTCGCACATCGGCGTCGTTGGCTAGTTCTGCGGCCCGACGTTTGGCCCTTTCAGACAAGCCGCCCATCGCGTTCGCCTGGATTCGCCATGCAATTCGCTTGATCAACCACCGTTTATTCCGCGAGCTTGTGTCATCGCCGAAGACCTCACGGTACTTCTCCCGCAGCTCCGACACCTTCATCGCCAACATGTTTGCCACTTCAGCTTCAATGTTCATTCTTCATCTCCGAGATCGAGTCGTTGTTAACCGGACGTGTCAAAGAGAGCGCCGTTTCTTCGGGAACAGAAAGCGCTATGCTTCCGGTTTCCAACTCGATTTGGGCAGATTGTTTCAGCAGGCGAAGGTAGCCGCGGGCAAAGATGCGGGCTAGTTCAGTAAGATAAGGTCGGTCCGTCATAGTCGCTCCTGGGGCGTATGGGAATATGGCTGACCCCAAGTTGACGGACGCAGATTTTGGCGCTGCGGATGAAGTGCTACGGCTTTTTCCTGGGGACGGACGATTCCTAGATTTGAGAAGGCAATTGCTCGCCGAACTACATGCCCATTTTGGTTCGCACAAATTTCGGCTGTACTACGGGCTGCGGGAGCCAGCAAACCGGGTAGAGGAGCTTGTGCGAAGGCACCATCGACAGGAATTAAGCGATGAACAACTGCGTGAACAGCTAGGTGAACATGCATCGCGACCGATTGACAATGAAATGCTCGATCAGTTTTTCGAGGATGTGGAACCGTGTTTGGCAGAGTACAGTCGGGGGATTCAATCTATTGCAGAAACGACCAAGCCAAGCTGTCGTTCGCAGAGACGATTCGAGCGAAAAGCAACACAGCACTTTCACAATGCGAACAGGCCACTCTCAGTGCTGTCGAGCGAGTTCGAAACAGTAATGCAATTTCTGGATGAAGTGCGACTGGAATTCAGTCTTGGGTTGGCTATTGCGGGGGAGTACAAAGCAGAGTGCGACGTGGGCGTGGGCAGTGGGCGGCTTGTGTGGCGGAGCGGGCCGAGAGCGGGCTGAATGTAAGTGTCCAACCAGGTCTACTAGCACATCGGGCCAACGTAGCTGAGTCCCTCGTCATTCCGATAAGATTTTTGAGAACAGAATGCAACTAACGCTAGAATGCTCGTAGAGTCAAGTGGCGATTTTTTTATTCGCACTTATCCCTACAAGTTCACTTGCGGCCTCTTGAAAAGGGTAGTCTCGATGATCCGATGGAAAACCTGCTTTGTGTTGAGCGTTTTAGTGCTTATTGGGAGCGATGCCCGGCGAGTAGTAGCAGAATTGATCTTTACCCTCAACGATACTGGTGGCACGGCGGTGGGGACACAAGCGCGACAAGGCTTTCAGGAGGCGGCGAACTTCTGGAGCTCGAGGCTAAGCGACCCAATAAACGTCAATTTGGACATTGGTTTTGAGTCGCTGGGTTCCGGTATTCTGGGCTCGACCAGCTTCAGTGCGGTGAGCGGAGGTTACGGCCTATACAAATCGGCGGTCTCTGCCGACATCAAATCTTCGGACGATGCGGCCTTTAGCGCAGGACTGCCGGGCGGCAACACGTTCAGTGTGTATATCAATCGAACCAGCGATAACCCTAACGGTGTCAATAGCGCCACACCGTATGTTGACAATGACGGCGGCGCAAACAACTCGCAAATTCAGCTATCAACAGCCAATGCAAAGGCCCTTGGTCTCATTGCCCCGTTTTCTGCGGCC
>JANNNN010000572.1:0-2626 GCA_031398555.1 Planctomycetia bacterium
ACGCCACGATCAAGACGATGAACGCAGATCGCCATGGCATCAGGTTGAGTCTTGGCTAGCCACGTGCGAACTCGCGACTGCAACGTGTTGGCTTCGCGTTTGGGAGTAGGTACGGTTAGCAGGTTGGCAGGTTTATTAACGACGATCACATACTTATCGTCATGGACCACTTCGAACTGGGCCGAACGAGATGGGTCTTTTTTGGTCGGAGTCGCTTTGGGTTGCGGGGCGTAATCGATCTCGACTTCGGCACCGACATCGATTTTCAGGTGAGTCTGAACAAGCGTTTTCCCAGCGGATCGTACCGCCCCTTCGTGAATCAACTGCGATGCCACCGTTCGATGGACTTTGAGAGCTGACTGGACCAGATTCAACACGGTCCGTGCGGGGTCAGGGAGTTTTTCATCAACTTTGAAACGAACTATCACGTAATCCTCTACCGCTTTACCGAATCCTAAACCAAAAATATGCCCTCATTATAGCTTACACTGAGCCAACGATTGTCGGGCGGAACTCACCTGCGAATTAACGATCAAAATTGCATTCATACGCGGACGTTGATAACGCGATCTGCCGAGTGGCACAAACTTCATAATCTAATCTGGACAAAGGGCTAGTCGGCTCAATTTTGGCATTCTGAGCCACCGTTACTTGGTGAAAAGCCCAAGCATCAAAAGCACTTTGGCGTAAAACTGCCAGTTACGGCGGCAATTTTTCCAAAATTTTGCACAAAATCCCCTTCGGGGCTTCAATCAGCCAGTAACTGTTTCAAAATAGAGTCTCACCAGCGCCGGGATTGAATGACCCGGGTGAACATGAATTTGCACAACTTAGACGAACAGCCCCAACAATGTCATTGAATCGCGAAAGCCCCAGCAAGTCCAAACGAGTACGGGACTTTCTAACTGAGCATCCGCAGGCTCGTAACAAAGATGTTGTCGAAGCCCTGATTGAATTTGGTGTCACACCGGCCGACGTTTCCAATGCTAAGACACATCTTAAGAAGCGCGCCTCAAAGCGCCGCAATCGCTCCGTTGTCGTTGGTGTTGGAGTTACAGAGGACACTTCGACCGGTCCTACCGACAGTAACGAGGCGGTCGTAGTCGCTCAGATCTCGCTGACTGAGATTGACGCAGCGTTGACCTTCGTCCGGCAAGTCGGATCGATCGATCGTGCTCGTCAGTTGCTTGGCATTATCCAACAGATTCAGCAGTTGCAGCAGAGTTAGTCGCATTACTCGGTCAGTTCATACACACCGCGGCCTGCTCGCTTGATCTTGCCTTGTTCGGCCAATTCTTCCCAAACATCGCGGGGGAACTGGTTCGGAGGGGTAATCGCAATCACACTCGATTTGCTGCCACCGGACATCGGGCCGCGACCGAGCCGCGATTCATCGTCAAGGATGGTTAACTTTAAACGTTTGCGAAAAGCCTTCATCGCCAACCGCAAAAGTTCTTTGCGGGCCGCCGCTTGTTCAGCAGTCACTGCCGGCGCGATTTGCCCTTCTGTCACTTGCTCTGCGGTGCCGCTGGGGGGTACTAGCTCAGTTGCTTTTTCGGTGGATGCGTCGTCCTGCATTGTGGGAGCCTTCATAAACGAGTTTTGTTGGTGTTGTCCTACTATTCTAAATCATTCAAATCGAAATTCGCGGGCATGATCTGCAAATTAACGACGTGCCACTCAAAAACAAGTGTCGATCAAGCGTTTCCAAGATGCGCGATTCGCCCGCATGCATTTAATCGGTGGGATGAACCCATTTTCCTTCCCACGGATGAATGCTTCGCAACCGTCGAGCCTAAGTGCGCGAGGACTAAAGCGATGCTATAATCTGCCTGACCTAGGAAACTCGCGGTTGAACGCGCTATTAAATTAAACTGAAACCCGAAAGGATCGTTACTTATCCTATGCTTGTGGCTTCACCGGAAACGGCAAAACGAATCGCGGAAAATTGGCAACGTGTTAACGCTGAAGTAGCTGACGCGGCGTTACAGGCCGGACGCGCGGCCGACGAGATACTGATCGTAGGCGTTTCCAAGTACGTTGACGTACATCTTTCAGCGCAGTTATTTGATGCTGGCTGCAACGCACTTGGAGAGAATCGACCACAAAATATATGGGGTAAAGCCGAGCAATTTGCAGGTGACGGCCGCGATGCAAGTTGGCATTTGATTGGTCATCTGCAACGCAACAAAATTCGTCGCACGCTGCCGCATATCGGTTGGCTACATTCACTGGACAGCCTTCGATTAGCGAGTGCGCTGAGCCAGGAGGCAGTGGCGGCAAACGTGCAATTAAAAGTTTTGCTGGAAGTCAATGTGACTCAAGATGTGAACAAGACCGGGTTGCCTGCCGCGGAAATGTCGAGGGTTGCAGAGCAAGTCGTTGCGCTGCCAAACTTGCATTTACGGGGATTGATGGCGATGTGTAGTCTCGAATCGGATAGTGAAGTGGCAATACGCGAGTTCGCTGAAGTGCGGAAACTGCGCGACGAATTGCAAGCCGCATTAGGTCCGCAAGTCAGTCTCGATCAACTTTCCATGGGCATGAGCGGCGATTATCGCGAAGCCATCGCCGAAGGTTCGACGATGCTCCGGATTGGTTCAAGTCTTTTCGCTGGTGTCATGTA
>JANNNN010000650.1:0-4255 GCA_031398555.1 Planctomycetia bacterium
GTACGTAAAAAACACTTAATTATTTAAGATTGTATTATGTGAAGATCAGGAATAATTACTAATATAAGATATAAATTTAGAATCAAAAATTTTCAACATCAAGAATTTACCAGATAAAGAAAAATTTGATTTGGAATTTAAAGGTAATCATTCTTCGTTGGCTGAGGCGCTAACAACGTTGCAAGCTCGATTTGCTTCGCGTCCTGTAGCAGGGGTAGTGTTGTTCAGCGACGGTTTAGCGACCGATGACATGAGCAAATTGGAAGCGATGAAGTTTAGCTTCCCAATTTATCCCGTGGTCAACACTCAGCGTTCTCAATTGCAAGATATCTCGGTGTCGGAACCTGCTGTGGCGCTCTCCTCTTTTGAGTTGGCCCCGGCTTCAATTGAAGCGACAGTGAAATGTTCCGGATTGAGGGGAAACGACATTACCGTTCGGTTGTTTGACACTGAGGGCAAGTCCGTCGACAAGCAAACGTTGGTTTGCGATGCGGATATATTTGAAAAACGAATTCGGTTTCAATATCAACCCAGAGCGGCTGGTTTGCAATTTGCCCGACTGCGTGCAATGTTGACAGCCGAAGATACTGAAGACGTTGCAAAGGCGAGCGTACGCGAAGTCACGACGGCGAACAATTCGCAATTGGTTGCCATCGATCGCGGCGGTGGCCCCTATCGTATTCTGTATCTTGCAGGACGACCGAACTGGGAGTTCAAGTTTTTGCGTCGTGCATTGGAAGAAGATATTGAAATTGAGTTATCAGGCTTACTGCGGATCGCGAAGAAGGAAGCCAAATTTGTGTTTGGTGATCGCGGCGTCGATTCGACTAATCCGTTATTCTCAGGCTTTACCGAAAATGCCGAGACCGCCGAGCAGTACGACGAACCGGTAATGATTCGCTTAGGTATCGAAAATGAAGATGAACTGAAAACAGGCTTCCCAAAGACCGAAGAAGCCCTATTCGGCTACCACGCAATCATCTTGGATGACATTGAAGCCAGCTTTTTCACCCAGGCTCAGATGCTGTTGATGCGGCAGTTTGTGGCGGAACGTGGTGGTGGGCTGTTGATGTTAGGGGGTCAAGAGATGTTTCTTGGAGGCGGCTACAACGATACGCCCTTAGGTGATGTTCTGCCGGTTTATCTGCGCGGTAGTGAAGCCAAGCGAGACAATCAGGCTGTGGTCAAGTACCGTTTGACGCGTGAAGGAGGCCTTGAGCCTTGGTTGCGATTGCGAGCCAACGAAGCTGACGAGAAGCAACGCGTTGCCGAAATGCCTGACTTTCAAACTTGGAATACGGTATCGGATGTGAAGCCAGGCGCATCCGTGCTGGCTCAATTGACTATCGAGGGCGATAAGCAGCAACCAGGTTTGGTCGTACAGCGTTTTGGGAAAGGTCGAACGGGCGCCCTGTTGGTCGGCGACATGTGGCGCTGGAGTCTTCGGAGAGCGCAAGAGAATACGGACGATTTAGCGCAGAGTTGGAGACAGATTGCGCGTTGGTTGACGGCTGATGTGCCGCGCGTCATCGAAGTGGATGTGCAAGTTCCGGCGAGTTCGTCGGATCCACATCGCGTCGTCGTGCAGTTACGAGATACGGCGTTCAAGCCACTCGATAACGCGACGGTGAAATTAACCATAACACAGCCTGATTTGAAATCGATTGAGTTAGCAGCTACCCCAGATCGTGAGCGGTTGGGGACTTATGCGGCTGAGTATTGGTCGCAAGCCGATGGTGCATATCGCTGCGTCGCAGAAGCCGTTGGCCCTGATGCTGAAGATTTAGGGAGTGCAACGAGCGGCTGGACGGCCCAACCCAGCGCGACGGAGTTCGCAAGTGTTGAACCCAATGTAGATCAGCTCGAGCGACTGGCGGTTGCTTCGGGAGGAGAACTTGTCTCGCTAGAGGATTTGGATGCATTTGCTTCAGCCCTTCCGACCGCAAGAGTTCCCATCACAGAATCGCATGTGGAACCTTTGTGGCACCGGCCTTGGCTGTTGCTGATCGCGATTGGTTGCTTGTGCCTTGAATGGGGCCTGCGAAGAGTGAAAGGTCTACCGTGATGTCTAGTTTTTTTGATTCGCTTGATTTTTTAGATCTGTCTAATCTGACTGATCGGTCTAATCTGACGGATCTGTTTTGGAACCGCGTGAGGTTTTTCCTTAGTGCAATATTTTTCGCCACGTTCGCTGGTACAACCATCGCGCAGGAACCTGCGGCCGCAAACAGTTCATTGCCGCGGACAACGCTTATTGTTGTTGCAGGAGCGGCCGGAGAAAGAGAATTCGGTGCGCAGTTTCAAGCGAATGCGAAGCGCTGGCGAGATTTTGCGAAAAAGCACGATTGGCAACAAGTTTCACTGGGTTCTTCAACCAATGATACCGTAAACGATCACGACCTTCTAAAACAAGCGATTGAGAAGGAGGCGAGTTTACCGGCCGACGCTGAGTTATGGTTGGTATTGATCGGTCACGGAACGTTCGCATCCAATGTGGCGAAGTTCAATCTCGTCGGTCCAGACGTATCAGCCAATGAGCTGAGCGAGTGGCTGAAGCCAGTGAAGGCCAAGTGCGTGATCCTCAATTGCTCATCTAGTAGCGGACCGTTCGTTACGGCGCTCGGCGGAAAGCATCGAGTCATCGTGACCGCTACTCGCAGCGGTTCGGAACAGAATTTTTCGCATTTCGGAACGTATCTCGCGGAGGCTATAGGTAGTCTTGCTGCTGACGTGGATCATGACCAAGAAGTTTCGGTGCTGGAAGCGTTCTTAGCGGCGAGTTCGCAGACGGAGCGTTTTTATCGGGAGGATGCAAGGCTCGCCACTGAGCATGCGCTGCTGGATGATAACGGAGATCGCGTTGGTACAGGCAGTGATTTTTATCGCGGTGCGAGGCCTGCGAAAGAGCCGGAGCCAGGTAAACAAGTTGATGGTCGCGCTGCCTCTCGAGCGATCCTGTTTTCGGCACCGGATGCTCCGAAGTTCACCAGCGAACAACTTGCCGATCGGCAGCGAATTGAAGAGCAAATCGACGGGTTGAGAACTCGCAAAAAGCAATTGACTGAAGAAGCCTATCTTGCACAGTTAGAGCCCCTGTGCGTTGAGTTAGCAAAGGTCTATCAAGCAGCGCGTGGAAAGTAAGTAGGGCAACGTGGGCTAACTTATTAGCAATACGGGAGTGAGGCTGAACGAAGGTGATTTTCTATTCGTTCTTCCCTCCGTGGGACCACAATGTCATCCGTGTGAAATAAAATCCGTCACCCGCGGAGGGCATGGCGGTGCACGGATAAACGCGGATTTCCGCGGCCCGAAATTCGATGACAATTTTGCATGATTTTTGTAGTCTGCGATCGAAAATCCTTGGGAATTGTGAGGTTCCCGCGAAAAACTGTCATCCATTTATTTCTCATCTACGCCCGGACTTCGGGCGCCAGTTTTTGGCTGCGACGGGCATCGATTCGCGTTTTAGCCTTGTTTTCGTTGGCGAACAGCGATTTTGGCATTGAATCGCACTCTGGCTGGAAAGCATATTTACCGCTTCCGCATCATTTAATTGGATGACAGTTTCGCACGGAGGCTGACATGGACGGTGTCAATTTCGCCGATTTCTTTTCCAGTCCAAAGCATGCAATTCATCGCCGATATGAGGCGCTGCGAAGCCATTTCGTTGATGGAGAATCGATGCAAGATGTAGCCCATCGATTTGGAGTGAGCTATGGGACGATGCGCAATTGGGTAAGCGAATTTTGTATTGCGCAGAGTGCAGGGAAGGAGCCCCCTTTTTCTTTCAATCGGCACGTGGGCAGCCTAGTAAAAATTCCAATGAACAACAAGATGCGAAGATCAATGTTGCAAACGTCGAAGCGTTATCACTCGAAACGGGACGTCGAATAGTCACTCGACATGCAGGCATCTTTTTGTTCTTGCCATTGTTGGCGCAGCTACGGTTTGACAGTTTGGTCACTAGCGCAGAGTATCCTGGATCGTCGATGGTGCCCGCAGCTAATGCGATGTTAAGCTTGCTTACACTCAAGTTGTTAGACAAGGAACGTTTGAGTCACATCGATGATTTCAACTGCGATGAAGCGCTGGGGATGTTTGCGGGATTGAACATCCTCTCTAAAAAGAGTTTTGCCACAGACTACTCTTATCGTACGACCCGCGAACACCAAACACAGTTGCTAAAGCTGTGGGTCAAATCGTTGTCACCAATATTGTTTCCTGATGCAAATTCCTTTTCGTTGGACTTTCATAC
>JANNNN010000714.1:0-4289 GCA_031398555.1 Planctomycetia bacterium
AGTCAAGTCTGTTTGTTACGTCAAGTCCTGCTCGGCAGAGCCTCGTTCTCCCGTTTTTAATCTGACGCTCACATATAGATGGTCGCTAACTTCTAATCCCAAAATCTAATCTGGACAAAGCACTAGCTAGGCTTCGTTACTTCAATTCGAAGGTCGCAACGAGCGGAAAATGGTCGCTCGCGTCAAGCTCATCTAAGGGCATGGTTAGACGGAGGTCCCAATGCTCTTGACCATCGTGCTTGCCGCGTACAACAAGATCACTTCGAACTTCAATTTGCTTGAACACCCAGTCTTTGCCAGGTCCATCATCGACCAGGCTTTGGCTGACTAGAATTCGATCAAAGGCACGTGGCAGAATTAAGTGTGTTTTGCGGTGATCGGCGGATGCGAACTGGAGCAAATCGACCAGTGGAGGAATTGTCTTGCCTTTTTCGTTTCCTGTAACCGCACCCGACCCGATGAGTTCAAGCATATCGCCTGTGTTTTCGCCGACGGGATGTTCTGTGTTTAAGTCGCCAAGCAGGATCACATCTTCACCCCTGGCGATTTCCGGGGTCAGCCAATAACGAGCCAATCGCGCTTGACGAACTCGAAAGTCCTCGGATTCTGCCGTTGCGCGCAAGTGCACTGTCATCACGGTCAAAGGGCTTTCGATCGATTTCCAATTGAATTCGCCGACTAGGTGTTTTGAAATGTTGTAGTAATTGTTACTGTCGAACATCTCGCGAGACTGTTCATGGCGACGATACTGTGTCAGGCCGCTGCGGAAAAGCAAACCGACATCCTGTTCGGTAAAGCGATCGGAACCGGGGATGAAAGCTTGGCGGTAGTTAAGTTTGTGTTTTTGTCGCAACTCGGCGGTAATAGCAGCCAGCGTTTGGTCGCCTTCAATCTCTTGCAACGCGATGATATCTCCGCCCGTTGCGGCAAGGACTGCGGCGACGCTATCCAGCTTGGTGTGCCAATATTCTTTAGAGGGGGCAGATTGTTCTTTCGAAAGGTCACTGCGGTTATCCGAAAGATCATCATCGTACATCCACTCGACATTCCAAGTGACAACGACCAGTTTTTCGGGAGTTTCATCTTGCGCGAAGGTGAAATTGGAAGTTGCTGCACCGAAAACCGTAGCGACAAAAAGTACCGCTAAAATACTTTTGTGAGTTTTGATTTGCATAGAGCCTCGAGAAAAAGCAAAAGTTGTTAATTGGTAGAGTTCTATCCGCTTGATTTCGTCCGCATAGTATATCCGTGGCGGGGGAGAGCCGCCGGGGAAAGCAATTTGCCACACCTCTTTTGGATGCGTCCACTGTCAGACAACGCGTTTCGACTGAACCTAAGAGCCAAAATCGGCTATATTCAGACCTTTTGAACAACTGTATTTCGCCAACTATTGAGCACTGATGCGATCACTGGGCCAAATCGACGGACGCAAGCCAACGGAGCAATTCGTGGCTTTTCTACTTACACAAAAAATCAAGACGCATATTGAAGGCGTTGAGGGCAAAGCGGATTACTGGGAAGTCTGGGTTCGCAACGAGGATCAGTTAGCCGAAGCCAATAAACACTTGCTCACATTTAAGCAGAATCCGACGGACAGCCGTTACGATATGGCAATGAAAGAAGCCACTCGTCTGTTGGAAGCCGAGCAGAAAACGAAACATGCGGCGGCTCGAAATATTCGGCAAATGGACGCGTCCCGAACGCCTCAGCTGACACGCGGTCCGATTCCGCCCTTAACTTTGACGCTTGTAATTTTGGCGGTTGTTGTCTCGTTCGCCAGCAATTTCATGGATTTAAGAGCGCTCAAAAACAATAAATGGGGTGAAGTCGTCGTAAACGAGCTGAGTTTTGTGGAGCCGGCGGCGTGGAACAAAACCCAAGATCCGGCGGCCAGCCTGAAGCGAGGAGAGCTTTGGCGTGTCGTTACACCCATATTTATGCACGGCAGCATGCTCCACTTGGCTTTTAATCTCTTCATGTTGGTGTCGCTGGGACGTTTGACCGAGCGAATTCAAGGAACGCCCAAGTTTGCGGTTTTCGTGTTGATGCTGGCGGTTTTCCCCAATCTACTTCAGGGGTTGATGCCTCCTTCCCTTGGAGGATCACCGCTTTTTGTGGGAATCTCAGGCGTGGTTTACGGACTGTTTGGTTATATTTGGATTCGGTCCTCACGCCATCCTGAAATGGGCGTGGCAATTCCGATGCCGATGGTCGTGGTGGTACTGGGAATGATTGTCCTGGGGTTTGCGGCGGGCATGTCTGAATCGGAGCTTGCGGCGGGTTGGCGTTTGGCTAACTTTTGTCACTTAGGCGGATTGTTGGTTGGCATCGCGGTTGCGTTTGCCTCGGAAAAAAAGTAGCAGTTCAAACGTGAAGAATATTCGGTGCGATCAGGTGCAGTGTTTTGTTATTACGATCGATGGCCCAGCGGGTGCTGGAAAAAGCACCGTGGCGAGTAAACTCGCAAAATCCCTCGGCTTTGATTTTTTAGATACCGGCGCGCTTTATCGATGTGTTACGCTCGCCTGTTTACGCGCGAAGATAGCACTTCGTGACGAATCGGCGGTTATCCAAGTGGCCCAGCGATTGGTGATTCAGCTGGATGGTTCGCGGGTCATGATGAATGGCGAAGACGTCTCTGAGCAGATTCGCGAGCCCGAGGTGACGAAGAGCATTGGTGCGATCGCCGATAACCAAGCCGTTCGAACAATGCTGACTTCTATTCAACGCGGGTGCGCAGCCGGTCGAAGCGTTGTAACAGAAGGTCGCGATCAGGGGACCATTGTTTTTCCCAACTCGCGCTGCAAAATTTTTTTGGTGGCTAGTCCTGAAGAGCGCGCCAAGCGACGTGTTAAAGAGTTGGCTGATAAGCAGATCAATGTCAGCTATGAAGAGATTCTCGAGATGCAAGAGCGACGCGACGCGGGCGATGCAGCTCGACCAGTTGGTGCGTTGAAAAGGGCCGACGACGCGATCGAGGTATGTACCAATGGCCTGAGTTTTGACGAAGTCGTCGAGCAATTGCGGCAGATTGTTGCCGAGCGATTGGGGCCAACCGTGCTCGCTGGACACCATGTAAAGGTTCGTGAAACCAACTCCGTCGAGCCAGCAGAATGACAGGCTTCGCTGCAAAAGTCAGTGAACTCGCGCAATCCTGGCTTAAAACGCTGTTCTATAGATTCGTTAGGAATTCAGCTCGGATAGCTGGAGTCATGCTTCTAGATGTTCGTTGCATCGGACGAGCGAATTTGGAATTCGAAGGTGGAGCGTTGGTTTTGAGCACTCATCAAAGCCATTTTGATCCGGTGGTGATTGGACTATCGTTCAATGGGCGGATGAATTTTCTAGCGCGGCGATCGCTGTTCAACAACCGATTGTTGGGAACAGTGATTTACCTTTTAGATGCAATCGAATTGGATCGCGATCGCAGTGGAATTGCAGGATTGAAAGAAACACTAAAACGGCTAAAGCGTGGCAAGAAAGTATTGATATTTCCTGAAGGCACCCGCACAGCCGATGGAAAGATCGCAACGCTAAAGCCAGGTTTCTTAGCGGTTGCACGGCGGAGTAAAGTGCCTCTGGTGCCAATCGCAATTACGGGCGCCTACGAGGCTCTACCTCGGACATCAAAGATCCCAAGACGCTATCCCATTCACATGGCCGTTGGCCCAAAGATCGAAGCGGAACTAGTTGCAAGTTTAAGTGATGACGAAGTGCTCAGGATCCTTAGCGAGCGGATGCACGAATGCTACCGTCAGGCAAATGCGCTGCGTAACTAGTAGCTGGTTTCGTCAGAGACCGGATGCCACGATTTAGGTCATAACTCTGCGATCGTCTCGCTTCCGCGGTCAAAAAGCGGGATTTCGGGATCACTCGGAAAAAGCGTGCGCGACCTAGGGATTCTATTGTTCGAAACTCAACCGGTTTCTGACGAAACCAGCTACAGAACAAGCTCGCCCCACTAGCGACCGGTCAGTTTGGTTTCGCGCGCGAGGGGCTTGGTGAGGTCGATTTGAAGTGTTGAATTCGCATCGGAGTGCCATGCGATTAGGTTGTTGAATTTCTCTTGAACAGTGGGCTCGCCGGGCACTTCGCTACCTGGCGCATGGCCCCAATGGATAAAACGATTGTCGGAAGTTTTGATGCGTAAGCCCCAGGGACATGACCGCCCTTCAGCACCACCGCGCCGCGGCACAGCGCCTGCAAGGCAGGCAAGCGCGACAGGAGTTCGGCCTCGCTGCAGCCCACCAGCGCCGCGGCCTCGGGCAGGTTGGGCGTGATCACGTCCG
>JANNNN010000819.1:0-3693 GCA_031398555.1 Planctomycetia bacterium
TTATCTTGCTCTTCGAGGTTGGTGTTCCCGAAAGTCAAAAAACCTGTCGCAACCATTTGTCGAGTTCGCTCCTGCCGCTCTTTTGCTTGCAGCAAATCACCAGCCACCTGTTCGACGATCATCTGATCAAACGGTCGATCGTCGTTGAAGGCTTCAATCAGATAGTCTCGATAACGCCATGCTTCGGGCAAAACGAATCCTCGCAAAGTCACCGACTCCGCGTACCGCGCCACATCCATCCAGTGCCTCGCAAACGTTTCCCCAAAGCGCGGCGAGTCCAACAAACGATCTACCATTCGCACTTCCGAATCGGGGCGATCATCCGCGCCGAACGCTACTAGCAATTCCGGATCAGGTGGAAGGCCATTTAAGTCAAACGTCAGCCGCCTTAGCCATTGATCTCGAGTCACTGAAGAAGCTGCCTGCAAACCAGCGGCCTTTAACTTCTCATCGATAAACCGGTCAATGACCGTGCGACTTGAAGCATCTGTCGGCAATGTCGGCCTGACAATTGGACGATAAGCCCAATGTTGCTGTGCGTCGGCAACCGAAAGAGCTTTTGAGCTTGATGGCCTAATGCTAACTTCACTGCGAGGATCGGCAGCGCCTTGCTCAATCCAAGTTTTAAGCGCTGCGATTGACGCAGCGGGTAGTTTGCCATCAGGAGGCATTTGCAAGTCGGGATCGTCATACATTACGGCCCGAATAAGCAAGCTTGTGGCTGGGTCATTGGGAACAATTGCATCCCCAGAGTCACCACCTTGTTCCCAATTTGGCCGCGAATCCAGTAGCAAACCACCACTCGTCTCGGTGTCGTTGGCGTGGCACTCCAAACAATGCTCAACAAGCAGTGGCCGGATTTGTGATTCAAAAAAATCTATTCGTTCTTGCTCAGTCTGGGGCGAAATATTCGCTTGTTCGGCCTGAAAAGCGCCTAAGCGGGCGCAGCAACACACTCCAACTAACCACAAGGCAATTCTTATGCGATTTGGGGTGGCCATGGCGAGCTTTAGTAAGGCTGGAGGGGACTCAAGTTCCCACTAGTTTACCGCGATTTGCGGCCTAGGTCGATCAGAACCTGATAATTTCTCGTCCAACGGTAACCCAGAGCCCGGTTGTAACGAGGTTTGAGGCACGGCAGTTGCTTCAAGTTTCTTTGAAATTCCAGCATATCGCAGATCGACTAAAATCGGGTGACCAGTTTCGCTGCAGTCTGTGCCACTTCATACCATGCTAAGATAATCTTGTGAAATGCATCGTTTGTGCCGAAACTCTTCGATCAACCCATCATGAATGAAGCCATTTTCAGTTATTTGCCCGCAATCCGTGTTGGACGCTCCACGTTCCGCGTCGTAGGACCCTTGCCCGCAATTCTGCTTGCTGCCTACTGCCTGCTAGCAGCTATCGTGGCTGGCAATTCGGCGCGCGGACAGGCGGTCATGCCGCAGAGGTTGGCCTACGTGGTCGAAGTGCCGCTACCAATTGTTGGTGATCGCGACGCTCACGTTCGACGGCAGATCAATCAAATTGCCCAGACTTCAGGCAGATCCCAAGAGCGACCGATCGTCGTTTTGGCTTTTCGAGCCACTCCGACGACTGATCCACAGTCGATGGATTCTATGGCCGGATTGCAATCTCGAGGTAGCGAGTTCGGTCGCTGCCTGGAATTGGCGCGAGCATTGACCAGCGAGTCCGCGTCGCGAGTGCGGCTGGTGGCCTATCTGCCAAACTCCGTGGAAGGCCATGCGGTATTGCCCGTGCTAGCCTGTGAAGAAATTATCTGTGCACCTTCGGCGGAGCTGGGACGAGCGTCAATTGATGAGGGGAAAATCGGCGAAGGCGATAAGGGTTTTTATCTGGAGAAAGTGAATCAGAGGCGAACACTGCCAACCGCCGTCGTCATGTCAATGCTGAACGCGGAACAAGCTGTCTTCAAAGTCAACACGGTCGACGATGAAGCGCTGTTTGTCGATCAAAAAGAATTAGCTGAACTTCAGAAAAACGGCAAAGTTGTAAGCGAGCTTACCATATGGCCCGGCGGTTCACTGGCAAGCTACTCAGGTCAAACCATGCGTGAGCAAGGTTGGATAACGCGGACAGTTAGCGATGACAATGAACTGCAGGCCGCAATCGGCACCTCCACTCCTCTCCGCAAGGCCAGGCAGATGCCAGGTGAACTGCGGCCAGTGCAATTGACGATCTCAAATCGCTTGACGAGTTCACGAGTGAATCAGATCATTCGAAGTATTGGCGAGTACACGCGAAATGACAAAGTCAACATGTTAGTGTTGCGGATGGAAACCAGCGAAGCGAGTTTCCAAGAAGCATCTCGCTTGGCGAGCTACATCGCCGATCTGGATAGCTCAAAATTCTTTACCGTCGGATTGGTATCCGGTGAACTGGTCGGTCCAGCCACACTCGTCCCGCTGGCTTGCGACGAAGCTGTGCTGCTGTCAGGATCTTCCATCGCGCCCGACAATCGAAGTGGTTTGTCTACATCCTTGTCATCGCGAACAGTTCAGTTGGTCTTGGCTAATCTTGAGTCAGAATCGAATCGGCCAGCATCGCTTTTATCGGCTCTGATCGATCGTGATGTTGTTGTGAAGGAATATATTGAACAAGACTCAGGACGCAGGGCTGCGTACGCTGATTGGCAGTTAACCGGTTTACCGAATGCCGACAAATGGCTTGCCAAGGAAACAATAGCCGGTGGCCAAGCGATACCAATCACCATTGCTCTCAAATATGGACTTGTAGATTCAACCGCCGAAAACGGAACCCTGGCACTCACTCGACTTGGTCTTGAAAACGCTCCCGGCGAATTGAAGATGCCGTGGTTAGATGCGGGAATTCAGCGCATTTTGGCTCAAGGGTGGTTGCCGCGCATGCTGCTGATGATCGGCTTCTTTGCTCTGATGGCCGAACTCGGAGCACCTGGAGTTGGCATTGGCGGATTCACCGCCGCTTTGTGTTTCCTCGGATTTTTCTGGATCGAAGGCCTAAACGGCAACGTTGAGTGGTTGGAAGTGATTCTGTTCGTCGCCGGGCTCATATCGCTCGGGATTGAACTGTTTGTGCTACCCGGATTCGGTCTGTTTGGCATTGGTGGACTGCTAATGCTGCTCGTTTCCATTGTGCTTGCAAGCCAGACGTTCGTTTGGCCGACAACCTCAGCACAGCTTGAAGAGTTTTCGATCAATCTATTTTGGGTCGCATGTCTTGCGCTCGGAGGAATGATTGGGATTCTGGTGATGCACAAGCAACTGGAGCGTTTACCGATGTTGCGTTGGATGACACTCCAGCCCGCCGGCGCTTATAATCTCGATGAACTCGACGCCCGCGAGTCATTGGTCCATTGGGAGCATCTGCTTGGCCAAGACGGGATCACCACAACGCGATTGAACCCGTCCGGCAAAGCTCAATTCGGTCGCGACATCGTAGCCGTTGTGGGCTCGGGGCGCATGATCGATGAAGGCGCTCCTGTTCGCGTTGTGGAAGTTCGCGGAAACATGGTCATCGTTGAAATGACCGACGAGTCAGAGTAGCTTGGGACCATTTGTCCCGAGCGATTGGTTCTCATTCTTGATTTCGAGAAAATATAATATAAGAGTATGCAAGAAGTAACGGACTGGACAAGTGGTCCCATCCTACGCTTGAACAATCAGCTGCTTCATTTCCGCAACGGCATCCCGC
>JANNNN010000847.1:0-4906 GCA_031398555.1 Planctomycetia bacterium
CCCAATGGGCCGGGGAATTGGAGCGCCGGATTTCTTCCCGCCGCTCACCAGGGCACGCTGATTCGAGCGAGCAATCCGAATCCCATCTTCGATCTGTTCGCACCGAAAGACGCCAGGTTCATCAACTCCGCCAGCGAGAAAGAGACCAGGAATCTGTTGCGCGAAATGAATCGCGAACACATGGTATCACGAGAAGGAGATTCGCGACTCGAGGCGCGCATCGCATCGTATGAGATGGCTGCGAAGCTGCAATTATCTGAAGAGCAGGTCGCACAAGTACGGACGCTGATTAGTCAGCGGATGGCGGGGAAAGTTGGTCTTAGCCAGCAGCTTCGAGAAGCACCTCCGGCCGAGCGGATGCAGATGCAAGTCGACTTTAATGCCGAGTCGGAAAAGCTTGGGTTTGCCTTGTTAGATGAAAAACAACAGGCGGGTGCCAAGCAAGCCCGCGTTGGATGGTTGGGGTTGTTGTCCTTGGAAGATGAGGCTGTTGCCACTGCATTGAATTTAGCCGATTGGCAAAAAGCAACTGTAGCTCAGTGGTGTGCGAAGGTGCGCGAGAGTCGCCGAAGTCCGCAAGCCAAAAAGATTCGCGACGAAGCCGAAGGCTCGATTCGTAAAGAACTTTCTGAAAGCCAGTGGGTCGCATGGCAAGTGCAAGCTGGCAAACTGCCCGCTTCAACGAAGGTTAGTGCCGTACCGCCTGAGAAAGACGCTCCGAAAGCGGTCGCGGGCGTGCAAGCACCGACTGAAGCATCCGCTAACTCGACGTTGCCTGTGAACGATGTGCGTTTGGAGATTAATTTCCAGGGTGAACCATGGGATAATGTTCTCAAGTGGTTGGCGAGCCAAGCTGACATGGCATTTCAGGCCGACGTGATTCCGCCCGGCTCGTTTACATATCGTGATCGTTCTCGCGGTTATTCCATTGGGCAGACGATGGACATTATGAATGCTTCTTTGCTGAACACCGGCTACACCTTGGTCCGACGCGAACGGATTTTGAAATGCATCGATCTTGAGCAACCGCTTTCGAAAGAACTGATCAAAGAATTTGCTGAGTTCGTGAAGACGCCCGAGGAACTTGCGCAGCGCGGCGACTTTGAGCCAGTGCGGTATTTGTTTGGTCTATCGCGGATGGACCCTGAAATAGCCAAGACTGAAATCGAGTCGATGCTGAGCATCTTGGGTTCGGTTTCAAGTTTGGCGTCGGCTGGTCAGATTGCCGTGACGGACACGGCCGGGAACGTGCGAGCGATCGCGGCTATGATCAAGCGAGCGGAAGATCCCGAATCAGCGCGAGGTTCAACGATTGTCGAGTTTCCATTGAAGCACATCACTGCTGAAGAAATTTTGACGGCAGCAAGACCCCTGTTGGGATTGCCAGCTGAGCAGAACACGAGTCCCGATTTGAGTTTGGCGACCGATACATTTGGCACAGTTATTTATGCGACTGGCAAAGCAGAAAAGCTTCAACAGCTACGCGACTTGGTCAAGCTGATGGATACGGCCCCTTCGGAGCAAGAGAAGACAAAAGGTGCAACTGAGAATCCCGTCGTGGATCGACATCGTGTGAAAGGCGGCGACTTGGAGATTGCCTATCAAGTCGTTTCGCAGTTGCTGGCGGGCTTGCCTGATGTGAAACTTGCTAAAGATGAAGTTTCTAAGATGTTGATTCTTCAGGCAAGATCGGCAGAGCATAAGTTGGTTGAAGAAACTCTAAAGACCCTGGCGGGCGAAGCCTCTGATTTCAAAGTGATTCAGTTGCAAAAGCTGGATGCTCGTTTAGCCATCGATGCAATCAAAAAGTTTTTCGGAATTGCTGACAAGAAAGATGCTGAGGCGTCGGGCCCAGTCATTGATGGCGATCAGTTCGCAAGACAAGTTTGGGTGAAGGGTTCGGCGACTGAAGTGGAGCAGATTCGCACTTTTATCCAAGAACTTGAGAAGAACGCGGAAGCTACGGATGTGTGGGGCGAAAAGGTTCGAGTGATTCCACTTACAGGCCGATCGGCAGCCAACACTTTGCAGCAGGCTCAGGAGTTGTGGAAAGCAACCAACGGCCGGAACAAGATTAAGGTGCTTGAGAACCTCGTTCCCAGCAAACCGAAATTGCCACAGCGAAACGGGGAGCCAGAAGCGGAAGAAGCACCTGTTCCTGCTGCGGTTCCTGCAACCGCTAATGGCAAACAAGCTAGACGAGCAATTATTTTGCATAATGGTCGGTTGCCAGCGAAAGCCGTCGAGCCGGCTCCGGTTGGTCGGCTGGCGAGCATGGTGACTAAGTCAAAATCGCAAGACGAAGCAAGCAGCAGCGACCGAAAGGAAGCGAAGCCGGAAGTGAAATCCGAAGGAAAAGCAGCTGAAGAGGGCGCAGGTAGCGATATTGTCATTATGCAGGGACCTGGAGGATTGATTATCACTTCAGACGATAAGGCCGCGCTAGATCAATTTGATCGAATGATGCGAATGATTTCGGAACAAACGGCCCTTGGTTCTAGCGAGCCGACGGTGGTTTATTTAAAGCATATCAAGGCGGCTGCGGCGAAAGAGTTGCTGGAGACGATTATGAGCGGCTCGTCGGGTTCATCGAGCAGCGGGGGCGGTAGTCTGCTGGGTGATTTGGCAGGCGGAGTGATGGGTGGCGGCATGTTCAGCGCTTTGCTTGGTGGAGGCGGGGGAAGCAGCAGTACTTCGAGCCCGTCGAGTTCTGGGCTGGCCAGCGGCGATTACTCGATCACGTCTGACCCTCGGTTAAATGCATTGATCATCAAAGCCAGCCCGCCAGATATGGCGATGTGTGAAGAGCTGCTGCAAGTCATCGATCAAATCGAGAGTCCGATTTCGATTGAGACTCGCGGGCAAGTCGCCATGATTCCTGTGATCACTCAAAATGTCGCCGATGTTGTCACTATGCTGAAGCAGTTATATGGTGACCGCATCGAAGGTGCTGCAGCGGCGGGAGGTGGCGGTGGCAATCGCCAGCCTGACCCGCAAGCGTTCATTGAAGCGCTGCGAGGCGGTGGTGGGGGCGGACGAGGTGGACGCGGCGGAGCGTCTAGCGAACTGAAAGAATCAAAGATTTCGCTGAGCGCTGATGTGAACACGAATACGCTAGTGGTGATCGCCCAACCGCAGATCATTAAGGAAATCGAGACATTGGTAGGATATTTTGACGAACAGGGAACTGGCGACGGCGAAGAGACGGTACGCGTCGCGCCGATTCCTGGCTTTGCAAATGCAAAAAACTTAGGTGCCGCACTGGGCCGAGCACTTGGTTCGAAAGCAAAAGTAAATACCACACCAGCCGAGGGTACTCAGTCATCGAACTCTCAGCAAGCGAACAGCGGCGGCGGAGCAGATGAAGAAGCTGCACGCCGTCGAGCCGAGTTCTTTCGCAACTTAGGTAGCGGCAATACGAGTGGAAGAACGTCGACACCAGGCGGTGGTGGATTCGGCAGTGGTGGATTCGGCAGTGGCGGATTCGGTAGTGGTGGATTCGGTAGTGGCGGAACTCGAGGAGGTGGTGCACCAACGGGTGGCGGCACCGGCGGCACTCGTGGCGGAAACACTGGCGGACGTGGGGGCCGATAATTATGGTCATGCTTGAAGCAGGTGATATCCTTATCCGCCGCGGTCTGATCGACCAGCAGCAATTGGATTTGTTGCGAGAGGGTGGCAGCAGTGCGAGCAGCCTCGTCGATGCGGCGATTCAACAAGGTATGGTCGGCGAAGAGTCCGCCTTGCGGGCGCTGGGCGAAGAACTGGGAATGGAATATGTCGATTTGCGCAATGCCGAAGTTGATATCGAGTTAGTAAAATCTTTCCCACAGAAATTGATCTATCGTCATTCGTTGTTTCCGCTCAGCCGGCATAATGGTTTGTTGACTTTGGCGACCAGTGACCCATTGGACGTCTACGCCCTCGATGAAGCCGGATCGGCGACGGGGCTGACGATCATTCCGGTAGTGGCCGAACGCGGTGAGATCGCGAGGCTGATGAAAAAGCATCTCGGCGTGGGATCGGAAACGGTAGAAGGCCTGATGGCCGCGCGGGCCGAAGATGACGACGTGCAATTGCTGGAAGAAATCGAAACCGACGGCAGCGAATTGGGCGAGATGGCTCAAGAGGCATCTGTTGTTCGACTAGTGAACGAAATTCTCGTGGAAGCGGTCGATTCGAGGGCCTCGGACGTTCACATCGAGTCGCAGACTACAGGCTTCGTCATTCGCTACCGCATTGACGGTATCTTGCATGTCCAACCGGCGCCACCGGAGATCAATCGTTTTCAAGCAGCAATTATCAGCCGCTTGAAGATTATGGCCCGCTTGAATATCGCTGAGAAGCGATTGCCACAGGACGGCCGTATCAAATTGAAAGTCCACGGTCGCGAGATCGACGTTCGTCTATCGGTGATACCGATGATCCACGCTGAGAGCTTGGTGATGCGTATCTTGGACAAAGGCGCGATGAAGTTCGATTTGCTGGGTTTGGGAATGGACCAGAAGACCTATGCGACCTTCAGCGACTTGATTCGTTTGCCGCACGGAATTGTGCTCGTAACGGGCCCGACGGGTTCTGGAAAGACGACGACGCTTTACAGTTCGCTGATGGAGATCAAGAGTACTGAGAACAAGATCATCACCACTGAGGACCCAGTTGAATATCAACTGGACGGCATCAATCAGATTCAAGTTCACGCGAAAATTGGTTTGACTTTTGCGGCGTCATTGCGAAGTATTCTTCGACATGACCCGGACATTGTGCTGATTGGAGAAATTCGAGATCACGAAACGGCTGAGAATGCGATTCAAGCTTCGCTGACCGGTCACTTAGTGTTTAGTACGTTGCACACCAACGACGCTGCTGGTGCTTACACGCGTATTGTCGACATGGGTGTTGAACC
>JANNNN010000727.1:0-7365 GCA_031398555.1 Planctomycetia bacterium
GCATCCCGAATTCCCCTAGACTTCGGTGGATTTCTACCTCTTTGGGTTTAACTATTTTACAAAATTAATGATTAACGGGTACTGCCAAAGCACACCGTCGTTAGCTTTGATACCCCCAATGATGGGCAGCACGACGCAGGCGACCGATAGCGCCAAAAGCAGCGGAATGCCGATAAGAGCGAAACTAAGTGCGGCGAAGATCACTCCGTACAGCATCGAAGACAGGATGAAATTTAGAACCATTTTGCCGTGCGCATCCACGCCGGGTATTTCGTCCTTCTTCAACTGCCAAAGCACGATCGGGACGATCAAACCCGCCAGTGGAATCGCAAGCCCTGCAAAAACTGAAAAGTGCAGCAACATGCAATAGGTGCGATCGTTCATGAAGTTGCTCCAAAATGACGTTAAGGAATGATTCTTGCCGACCGTTTTTGCCTGAAACGGGACAAGCTCACGCGATAAGTGTAGCTGGTTTCGTCAGAAACCGGTCAAGGCTACCGAAAACCGGTCGAACTCGCAGATCACCTTCGCAGATTATTCGCTGCCATTTGTCCAGTCTTGGATTCTGCATCACCCATGAAGCGAAATCGATTTTGGAAAAAATTCGCCCAGCCAACTCCGCGTGACCAAAGGTGTCCGAGCAGATGCGATTATTGAATATAGAGCAACCGATTGGTTGTGTTTCTCAGACTGCCTGCGGAAAAGCGAAAGCCCACAACATGTTTCAACAACTTTTAACTCGCGCGATGCAATCACCTGAAGATTTGGTACTAAGCATGGAGTATGTAGACACCAAAGGCGTTCGAACGAGGCGGATCGTCAGCCCGATTCGCTTTCTGCCCAGCGGCCGGTTTTTGGGTTTGTGCCTCTGCCGTTGCGAACCGCGACAATTCAATCTTGATCGCTGCTCGAATTTGAAGCTCTGCTTGGCTGCGGATTTTGTGATGCCCGTTCCGATGGCAACGGCCATTTAGTCGCGACACACTTATGTAGCCGTTGAGGCGACATTGTGAAGCCTTCAGGGCTCGCCTCAGTGTCTACAGCCAGAACTATGGCCATACGGGACGCCGATTTTCGTCCCATTCCCGAATCGTCCTGGGCGTTGATTCTTTTGCGGCAGCACAGCCGACAGGCAGCAGCCATAAAGTTGTTGCCAATAACATCATTGCACGCTTCATAGCCATTCCCGAAATAAGCGGAGCCATTAACTGGATTCTCCCTACTCTATTATCAGGTTTGCAAACCTCTCGCAATTCGGAACGGAGCGTTTAGGTGTTGACACTAGTGCTTCAGCACCGGATTAGATTTTAGGGTTGGCGAGGGTGACAAACAACAGAATTCGGTTTCTCAGCTCGACTTTTCCAGTTTATGCCATGACACCGGCTGACTCAGTCCGATCACTGAGAACGCATACTGACAGATCGGATGGAGGCGGAACGCATGGTCACCGGCAAGGGCTAAATGGTCGCATTGGGCAGATACGCGCGACGTGTGACCCACTCGAAGGCTTGAGTTAGAGACGACGATTAGCGAGCTTCAAGCAACGTTGGGCTTTTCCAGCCAACCACTCACTATGGGTAACGGTGATCAGCATTGCCCCATCGCGTTTCGGCAACTCGAAAAGCAGCTCGGCCACTCGCTCTGTGTTGCCCGTGTCTAGGTTTCCCGTCGGTTCGTCAGCCAGCAACAACAGCGGGCGGTTCAGAAGGGCACGGGCTACCGCAATTCTCTGCCGCTCGCCACCGCTAAGCTGACCGGGCAAATGATCGATCCGCTCGCTCAAGCCGACATCACTTATCAACTGCTTCGCACGCTCGACCAACTCAGGAGTCGGATTCCCGGTCGCCATTGCGGGAACTAGTACATTTTCAATCACACTCAACTGCGGTAACAAATGGTGATCTTGAAATACGAAACCGATCGATTGGTTTCGAAACTTGGCTAACTCAGTGGGTCCAAGTGAAAACGGATCAACTCCGTCGAGCACCACCTGTCCTGAAGTCGGAGTGTCAAGAGTTCCAAGGATATACAGCAAGGTCGATTTGCCGCAACCACTTGGGCCGACAATTGCCAAGTTCTCCCCGCGATCCATTTGCAGGTTCAGTCCGTCGAGCACTCGGAGTGTTTCTGCCGCAGTTCGAAACTCTTTTCCCAACTCGGTAACCATCAATGTAGACATTGGTCCATCCACTGCGCGAACTTGACGAGAATTGTTGTTTGAAATCTTGCAACTGGCAATATACCGGAAGCCTAGCCGCCCAACGCAGCTACATCACCGCCGTTCAGCCGTCATTCATTGCCATGCGTTTTAGTTCATTTGCAATGAAGTCGCGGTTGAACAAGCAGAAACTGTATTCTCGAGAAGCGAGAATACGATTTTGTCGTTCTTCTACCGTAGCCAACACTAGCTGTTGCTTCACAGCTTCAGTTTGCGCAGCGGCGAGTTCAGCAAGTCGATGGTTCACAGCTACCATCTGCTGATGCCATTCCCACTTCTCGCCTCGCTGAGGGATGTTGGCTAGTAGTTCACGTTTTCGAGCCAACAATGACCTGGCTTCGGCAGAGTCCGCATTGACATTCGCGCTTTCCACCACAGATTCTGCGTGATATTTAAGTTGCCAGAGTTTCTCGCGTTGCTGCTGCGATGTTAGGTCAGACACCGCGTTAAGGCTCGTAGGCAAACGTAAGGTTGCACTGGCAACGATCACATCTGGCGGATTGACTCCAAAGAACTCATGAATAATGGCGTCCGTCAGTTGATCGTACTTCCCGCCACCAATTCCATGGATAAAGATATCACCAACTATTAAGCGCAAATACATGGTAGTAAGTAATGCTCGTGGTCGTAAGCAAACGCCCTCTGCCAAAAGGTTCAACCACTGGGATGCAGCTTGATCGCATTCGAGACGACCTTGGATCACCGCCTGCCAACCCACTCGATCACTAAGAATAAGACTATTGTCGACCAGTCTGACCCACAATCGCTGACGCTTTGGAGACTCCGGGCGATACACCCACCAAGGTGCTTCCAGCCAACCCTGCTGTTGCTCAAGTGCAGGTACAGGATGGGCTTGACTACGGATGTGATGTTGAGCTCGGTAGAGTTCCCGCTGCGAGTTGTAGACAGTTTGTAGACGCGGCAATTCGCTTAGCAACTGCACACTAAAGCGAGCGAATGCGCGAGTACTAACCAACTGACTCAACGGCACTTCCAAAGTTTCCAGCCCCAGTTCGCCCTCCAAGCGATGACGAGCCTCGGCAATTGCGTGCCCAATTCGACCGGTCCGTTCAACAGCCTTGGATGCGAATTCCCAAAGCTCGGTCACAAGTGGTTCGTCAACGTCGGACAACAACTTGCTGCGTACCACAGTTGGAAATTGCCGCCAACACTCAACATCGTTTAGCATCCTAAGTTCCCACGGAATGCTGTCACGTGACGCATCAAATGCAACCGAAGACGCTAATACGGCGCCATCCTCTGTTCGCGATGGAACGCGTATCGACGTATTACGACATAGATCGTAGTCAACAAGAAAATTGATCGCCATCGCTCCGCTTTGTTGAGCCAATTGCGATAGCAAGAAATTCTTGAACCAAACTCCCGCATGGAACAGTTCAGGCTGATGTCCAGAAAGCAAAAACGGAGTTGTATCAGAGAACGAATTGAACTGAGAGGCAACGTCACGATATTGACTGGTGTAGTGCCGTGCAAGGTCGGCCACCTCTTGCCGCGCATCGCGACGAACAAGCGAAATCGATTTACCACAAAACTCCAGGCCGCTCAGCGATGTACTTGCATCGATCGCTTGCGCACTCGGTCTCACCCGCGCAAGCGGCGGATCAATCAGTGCTTTGCCGGATTCTTGAGGTACACGAAACTGTCGATTCTGATCGGCAGCCACAGGACACATCAAGTACATCCCTGGCATGCGGACCCACGCCGCGGCGGTGCTTCCGGCATTTCGATTCCTTTGGCCTTCATCGCCGCAACCGCCCGCTCAATGCATTCGTTGTAGTACTGAAGCCGCTTTTCGGCTTCGTCGAGCGCGCCACCGAACGAACGATTAAGATCCAGGTAAATAAGCGGCACAGGAATCTCGATCACACGTAAGCTGTGCATCGCAGCTTGAACCCATAATTCTAGCGGCATTGCGTAGCCGTCGTCCTGGATGTCAAGCAACTTTAGAGCCTCGACGCGGTAGGCTTTAAATCCACAAAACGTATCGGTCAAGTTCATCCCAAAACGCTGATTGATCTGGCGAGTAATCTGCTTGTTGATGAACAACCGCTGCGCAGGCGGCTGGCTGTCGCCAGGATAAGTCTTCAAGTATCGACTGCCCGAAACAATATCGGCGTTCTGGCAGGCTGACAAAAATCGCGGAATGCGTTGCGGTTGATGCTGGCCATCGCAATCGAGCGTAATCAAGAATTCGTAACGATGCTCGATCGCGTAGTTAAAGGCACTCTTGAGCGCAGCCCCGTAACCACGATTCACGCCGTGGTCGACCACATTGACTTGCGGCCAATTGGCCAAGCGATCCGCGGTTGCGTCCGTTGAACCATCATTGATAACAAGCACGTTGTCCGCGTACTTGGTCACTTGGTTCAAAACTTCATCGACGTAGCCAGCTTCGTTATAAACCGGCAAAGCAGCAAGCCAATTGGCCATCTCTAAAATCCTCAGAAAGAAATGTCAGGTCACCGTTGCATTTTAGAACGGAAGCAACCCGGGTCAATGTAAGCCGGTGAAAACTAGCCGAAGTGGACCGAAACAAGGGAAAAGCCCAATGTTTGATCGTCATATCGAGCTGACTGGGTCCATTTCGTTAACACTTGCCCAGACTTCCAAATTGGCAAATTCGGCCTGACAAAGCGCTGCGAGCCCATCCATCGCAAACTTTTCACTTGCAAAGTGTCCAATCATCAGCATGGATATCCCCGCCCCTTTGGCTTCCAAGCACTGATGAAAGGTCGCTTCGCCGGTCAAAAACAAATCGCATTTGCTGCTTGCTACCGCTTCGATCAGGCTGCCACCGCTCCCACAAACAAGTCCTACACGAATGATCGCATGTCCTGAATCAACGACTCGTGGTCGGCAATAAGGCACTTCCACACAAACTAATTTCACAAGCTCGGCGAGCGTATACTCTCGACCTAAGTCACCCGCTCTTCCTGTTCCAAGCATTTCATGTTTAGAAATAGTGAGAGAACCGACTTCCCCGTCAATGTAAACTTGCTGGGGTAAAGATCGCGCCGCGATTAAAGGCACAACACTGCTCAGCTTAAGTCGCCTAGCCAACTGCGCATTGATTCCGTTGACCGCTGAATCCCAAGCCGTATGCGGGCAGTAAACGGACACTCCCGCGCCGGCCAGTTCCCACAGCATTCGGCCCGTCGGCTCGCTCGCAACGATTTTCTTAAGCGGTCGATACGGCAGCGGATGGTGACTGATAACCAGATCAGCACAACCTGTCACGGCCTCTTCGACGCTCTCGGGAGTCAATGTCAAACAAGTCATAACGCGTTTTGCTTCGCGGGTTGAATCGCCGAGCAACAATCCGGTGTTATCCCAGTCCGCGCTCAACCGTAGTGGAGCGATTTCTTCCATCCAGTCGCAAATGTTCTGTACTGTAGCTGCCATCGCCTGCTAGCCTCGCGAGTCTCGTTAATTACCTGGCTTTCAATCCCACTGTGCAGCAGGTCCTACTGATCAAAGCGAAGTGCCCTAAGCAAGCTCACGTTTCGCTTCTGCGAACTTTGCTAGCGCGAATTCAAGGTCTTCGCGCGAGTGGGCTGCCGAAATCTGCGTTCGAATTCGCGCTTTGCCTTGGGGGACAACAGGGTAAGAAAAACCGATGACGTAGACACCTTTATTTAACATTAGATCAGCTAACTGAGTAGCCAGTCTCGCATCGCCTAACATAATGGGCACGATCGGATGCTCGCCTGGAACGATATCGAAGCCGAGCTTGACGATTTCTTCACGGAAAAACCGCGTGTTTTCTTCGAGTCGATCCCGCAACTCAGTCGACTGTCCAAGCAGTTTCAGGGCCGCCAGCGTCGCAGCGGCGATCGGAGGCGCAAGCGAATTCGAAAAGAGATAGGGACGAGAACGTTGGCGAAGTAAGTCGACGATTTCTTTTCGGCCCGAGGTGTAACCACCGCTCGCACCACCAAGAGCTTTGCCAAGCGTACCTGTCATGACATCAATGCGTTCGACAACGTCATGATGCTCATGAGTGCCGCGACCGTGCTTGCCCAAAAAACCGACGGCGTGCGAATCATCGACCATTACCAACGCGTTGTATATATCCGCCAAATCGCAGATGCCCGGCAAGTTCGCGATAATACCATCCATTGAGAACACGCCGTCGGTTGCGATCATTTTGAAACGGCAACCGGCGGCTTCCTTGAGTTTGACTTCGAGGTCGGCTAGATCGTTGTTCTTGTAACGAAATCGCTGAGCCTTGCAGAGTCGGATGCCATCAATAATGCTCGCATGATTCAATTCGTCGGAGATGATCGCGTCTTCGGTCCCGAGTAAGGTCTCGAACAAACCTCCATTTGCATCGAAACACGACGAATATAGAATCGTGTCTTCAGTTCCTACAAAGTCGCTGATCTGCTGCTCAAGTTCCTTGTGGACTCCCTGCGTGCCACAGATAAACCGTACGCTGGCCAAACCATAGCCCCACTGTTCTAAACCCGCCGCCGCCGCCGCTTTGACGGCAGGATGCTCTGCCAAGCCCAAATAGTTATTGGCACACATGTTGAGCACTTGCACCCCGCTCTGAACGCTAATGTGAGCGTCTTGGGGCGATAGTATTATGCGTTCCCGCTTCGTTAATCCCGCCGAATCGATGTCCGAAAGCTGCTGCAGCAAATGTGACTGAAACTTGCCGTACATAAAAATTTGGCTTGCTAATGTGAGTTAATCGGCTTGTATAAACGACACAAATGATGAGCGTCGAGTATATGGAAGCGGTTCTTCTTACACAACTGAGAGTAGGCAAAGCGTCTTGCGACTCAGGATCCGCGCGGCGGTTGTGCGATTCTCTACAGCCCATGAAGCGGATTTATGAGCATTTATCCGGCTTAATCCGCATTTCTAGTCGATCAGGCACGCAAAATGCACATTCTGGCTGTTTTAGCCAAGAATTTGCAAAAACCACTTAACAAAGCTCAAATTGACAAGTGTTGCGCCACCCCCAACCGTTGATCCCTAGCGTTAGTGGCGGAATGAATGTCGAGCAAGAGGAATGAATCGTGTTAGTCTCTAAGTTTTTGAAGTGGGTTTCGAATTATCCACCAATGCTTTTTTCTCTTCGTAGAGGCAACTCGCAAGCGTGTTTAAAAGGAAAGCGA
>JANNNN010000852.1:0-3172 GCA_031398555.1 Planctomycetia bacterium
GTTGCTGAAAATCATTTTTCTGCTTTTTGAGCATCAACTTTTCATCGAAATAAAATTCTTTTGGAAAAAGATGTTGAGCCATACTCTTAAAGAGATCTCAATCTGCTAGTGTTAAATTATTGACAATGCATCTCTGTTCCAATGGATGATATCCAGTTTGAAAAGGTTTTTATTTTTGTAGAAAATTGTCGTCACCGCCGAAGGACGAGGGCGAGTGCTAGGACAGGAGCTCTTATCGCAGCAATTGTTAGTTCAGATGGAAGACAATCGACGGATCATGTTACACGCCCAGGATGTGATTTCCGTGATACGTCGCGGCAACCAGCCTGAAACGAATGACGATGAAAATTCAGAAGATCAACACGATTAAAATTACCCCGCGCTGCTACTTCGAGCAGCGTGTTTTGCAAAGAGGTTCATTGCCATGAGCGAAAAGATTCATCCGATTATCGAATTGCTTCAACAAGATCTTCGCTACCACATTGAAGCTTATCAGTTCGTTCGCGAAGCGCTCGCGTACGCGCAAGAGACGCTTAAAATGCCAGGGCAAGGCGCTGAGGGCGAACATCACATCACCGGTCAGCAACTCTGCGAAGCCATTCGACAATATGCAGTCGAACAGTATGGTTACATGGCCCTGACGGTTTTAAACAACTGGGGCGTACATTGTACAGGTGATTTTGGCGAAATCGTTTACAACTTGATTCGCATCAAACACATGAAGAAATCCGAATCCGACCGCCGCGAAGATTTTGACGCCGTCTATGAGTTCGCCACCGCCTTTGAACCCGTGTTTGAACTGTCTGGCAAAGACGAGGCGTAACCCTTCGTGGCGGATGCTGCCAGCATCCGAGCTGGCACTTCTATACCGACGCTAGCAGCCTCGGCCACGGGCAGCGCCGACCACAATCATTGTCATCCACGATCCCAAAAACGATCATGGCCCGCCCATGATATCGGAAGCAGGCTTCAGTGGGAACTCGGAGATTGTGGTTCATCTGCTAGTCGAGTAGAAACTCGCTGCTAGATTTATACTCTTTTCGCATGCTCGAGCGTGTTTGAATATCAGGTTTAAAACCGTCCTTTATGTGGTAGCTTGGATACAGCCACACGGAACCAGTGCCAATCACTGCGCATCGATCGGGTGCTGTGACTACTAGTGCACTTTGTTCGTCGATGCCAATCCCATATATGGATGGAAACTCTGCGAGACAGCCTTCCAGCTCCTTAAAACGATTTCGCTGCGAAAAATGCTGGTCGATAGCAACGCCCGGCAGGAAACCAAGACCGCGGCGATAACCGTCAGCGATCATGATCTGATTGCCAGCCGGTGCGCCGCGAACGAGCAAATCACCTTGAATGGTCGCGCCCGCAGAACTGCCACCAATGACACCACCTCGACGACATACGTTTCGCAATTTTTCCCAAGCCGGTGTTCCCCAGTAAGCATCGACGAACCGCCACTGTCGCCCGCCACCAAACCAAACGCCGGTCGCTTGATCAAGCTCGGCCAAAAAAGCTACTTCTTCTACTTCACTCCGCTTTGTCTGAGGCAAAGTCACAACGTGCTCCGCTCCAGCCAGTTTCAGTACCCGAGCTTCAAAGGCTCCGTCCGCTTTTGGATCTTCAACGGCAGTCGGAAGGATTACGATCCGCGAATCCTTGCCACCCGCCAACTCGACGAATCGCTTCCAGATCTCTGCGGGCATCCCTCCTCCACCGCCAATGACGAGCGAACCTCCCGCAAGTGAATGCTCAACAATCCCCGTACCGGGATACTTTGGCGCTTGCCGCTCAATCAACGATCGCTGCCACTGCACCCAGTCAAGCGACTCACCTTCTTTAAGTGTCTTTTCAAGTGGTTCAGCATAATGCTCTGTCGCCGCAAGCATGACAGTGACTGCTTGCTCGTCAGCGATGTTAATCATTTGCCTTTTAGCGAATGCGCATCGTGAGCCCTCGGGCAAACACACTCGTAGAATTGATTTATCCTCAAGTATGTCCAATTTGCTTTTGCTTATCTTGCAATTCTCTAACAACATCTGGTGGTGGCTAGCGGCATTGATTCCCAGCCAACTTAGATCGCCAGATACTCTAATAAAGCCACCTTGCTCAAGTACCTTACCAAGGCATTTTGCCAATCGTGCGTGCGACTCAGTGTCAAGTTGCGCGATAGCCGCCGAGATCGCTGGTGTAGAATCGATCCAAATCGTTTCGTAAGCCGCCCAAGTCGCAATAGCTTCAGAGTCGCTCAGCTTACTACAAAAATCCGCTAGATCGAGTTGAGTAACTTGTTCCGCGCGATCCTTCAGCACAGAGCTCAAACCCAACGCAGCCCGCGTTGGGGACTCAACCACAAGTAGCACGCGAGTGCCGTTTTTCGATAGCGACGTGCTGAGCAACTTGAGATCAGGTTCGGCCAGAGGCGTGTCGTCGGACACCAAACCCGATTGCAAAATCAGAATCCCGGACCACATAGAAGGATTCACGTAAACTTGTTCAACCAACTGAACAGGGGAAGGTTGCTGAGCCTGAATGTCTATTGACCAATGAAAAAACACAGACCATAGGCTGAAGTGGAGAATGCAATGCCCGAGACGATGCATCTGTAGGCGGTCAGTCATCGGTGCCTTCACGTTCTCGATAGAGGTCTTCGCGCGTTCGTAGTTGATAGAACAAAGCCCGCTTTTGGTCCGGCAATGAATAGTCGAAGCCGAGATTTTGCAAGAATTTATCCGAGCTGCTGATCGCCATCACTTCCATGATTCCACGTTCGCGAGCGAGTTCAACGCAGTGACGCACAAGTTCGCTGCCTAGTCCTTGGCCTTGATAGCCTTCTTTGACGGCCAAACATTGGATCTCGGCCAGTTTCTTCGAATAGATCTCAACCGAAGAAAAACCGACTACCTCGCCTTCATGTTCGGCGACGAACCCTGTCACCAGCAAGGCTGCGGTCTCAGCCCTTGTTCGCCGAAGCAATTTTCGCAGTTCCACAAATGGACGGAGTAGTGCCAGGACTTTTGGCAAATCGGCTTCGGTGGCGAGTCGGATCACGCACTTTGCGGCCGAATTTTCAGTCTGGGAATCGGATGGCTGCAATGGAAAACCTCGATCTTGTTGGCTGCGACTGCTCGCGGTTAGCTAATACTCACCTGAAACTATACCACCTTCA
>JANNNN010000930.1:0-3548 GCA_031398555.1 Planctomycetia bacterium
GAAGCAACTCACGCCGGAAAAATTAGCGAGACTCATGGATCGCTATGCCGGCAAAGAGTGGCTGCCCAGCAAGCTGAAGCAACTCGACGAGCCCGAAAGCGAAAAAGCCGACGTGCTGCGAGGACTGCGAACCTTCGTGAAAACCGGTGAGGAACACGCCAAGCAGTTTGCGGAACTGTATGGCAAGTTGCCGAAGGAGCGGCAGGTTTTGGAACTCCGGTCGCCATTTCCGCTGCGATGCGAATTGGTCTTGGTTTCTAACCTTTACAAGCGGCTGGTTTGGCGTTGATTGGAAACACCGCCCCAGTGGCTTTTGGAGCACTCGGCGCACCGCTTATAGCACTGCAGAGTGTCACCGATGACTTGCCATTAATGTCACTCAGCGCAATGGTCGGTCGCCAGCTGCCACTGTTCTCGGTGATCATTCCGTTTTGGTTGATCTGGGCAATGGCTGGCTGGCGAAGCATGCTCGAAGTTTGGCCCGCCTGCTTAACCGCTGGACTGAGTTTTGCCGTCATGCAGTTCGGGGTCAGTAATTATCACGGTCCATGGCTAGTGGATGTGATCGGCGCGATCGTATCGATTTTTGCGATCGTGGTTCTCTTGCGTTTTTGGCAACCGCGAACGATATGGCGATTTGAAGGCGAAGCAACTTCCTCGACAGTGACTCCGCCCACACGCCGCGAAGCCTTTACAGCCTGGTTGCCTTGGTTGATCGTTTCAGTCATGGTATTCGCTTGGGGCATACCGGCCGTTAAGAATCAATTGGACGCACTTTCGCGATTTGAATTTCAAGTCCCGCTGCTGCACTTGAATGTAGTTCGCGATCAACCGGTTGTTGCAGCTCCCTTACCTGAAAAAGCGGTTTTTCAATTCAACTGGTTGTCTGCGACCGGTACTGCACTGATGTTTGCGGGCGTCATCTCCGGCAGCCTGCTTGGCATGTCGCCCATGCGGATTTGTTCAGTGTTCGTTAACACAATTCTCCGCACATCGACTTCCATGGCCACCATCGCCGCCATGTTGGCGCTGGGTTACACAACTCGCTATTCGGGACTGGATGCCACAATGGGGTTGGCGTTTGCAAGTACCGGGGTTTTGTTTCCATTCTTTTCACCGCTGCTCGGTTGGCTGGGCGTTGCGTTAACTGGCAGCGACACCGCATCGAATGTGCTCTTTGGGAGTCTGCAACAAATTACGGCCGAAAGACTAGGCGTTTCACCTCTGTTAGCCGCGGCTTCGAATAGCTCCGGCGGCGTGATGGGCAAAATGATCGATGCGCAATCCATTGTTGTCGCCTGCATTGCGACCGGCCAGCATGGTCAAGAAGGAGCCATTTTGCGATACGTTTTCTTTCACAGCGTCGCCCTCGCCGTACTCGTCGGATTGCTCGTATCTGCTCAGGCTTACCTAATCCCCGATATGATCCCTCAGATTGTTCCAGCAAATTAATTTTGCATGTCCTGCATTTTCTTCATCCGTGGGACCACTATGTCATCCGTGGGCGGAATTAGATTTTCCCACGGATGGCACAGCGGTCCCACGGATTAACAAACCTCATTATTCTTGACTTTTCCGAGCCGTTATTTTTGGATACCCAAAGGGTGGAGCCCGCTAGGCCCCGTGGTCTAATAAATTCTGAAGTGCTATGTTGCAAGTTGGCTAAAACTCAAGCTTAGCGAAGCTTCAAGCTGCTGAATTTTGACGACGCGCAAATGGGATGGGTGATCTGTGAAAAGTACTGTTGATATTGATACTCCGCGTCCCAACGTCGTAGTAATCGGAGCGGGTTTTGCTGGCTTGCGCGTCGTCCAGGGATTAGCCAAAGTGCCCGTGAATGTGGTGCTCATCGATCGGCACAACTATCACTTGTTCCAACCGCTGCTTTATCAAGTCGCCACTGCAGCACTTTCGCCAGCTGATATTGCATTCCCGATTCGTCGAATTTTTAGATATCAGAAGAACGTTAGTTGTGTTCTTGGAGACGTGACTAAAGTCGAATTGAGTCGCAAGTGCCTGACCATCGACAACTCCCAGGAAGTTGATTTCGATTATCTCGTCGTCGCGACTGGCGCTACCCACTCTTATTTCGGCAAGGACGATTGGCTTAGCAATGCACCAGGGTTGAAGACTATTGACGATGCGCTCTTCATTCGCAAACGGATATTGCTTGCATTTGAGGAAGCCGAGAACGAAGTGGATGAGAGTGCCCAGCGAGCGAAATTGACGTTCGTTGTTGTTGGCGGCGGTCCGACCGGTGTCGAGTTAGTGGGTGCGCTTCGGCAAATCGCAGTCAAGGAAATTCAAAAAGACTATAACCACGTCGATACTTCAACCGCGCGCGTCATGCTGGTCGAGGCCAACGAACGCGTGCTCAAAACGTTTCACCCGGACCTCAGCGCGCATGCACTTCGAGACTTAGCAAAACTTGGTGTTGAAGTCCGGCTCAATTCGCGCGTTACTTCAGTTGACGATAGGGGAATCTTGATCGGCGAGGAACGCATTGATGCCAACAACGTCTTCTGGGCCGCCGGTGTTCAGGCCTCTCCTTTAGGAAAAACACTCGGCGTAGAACTAGATCGAGCGGGAAGAGTTATTGTGAAACCCGATTTGTCAGTACCGGGCTATCCTGACATCTTCGTCGCGGGCGACCTCGCGAGCGCTACATACGGAGCCGACAAGAAACCGGTACCTGGAGTTGCTCCTGCCGCAATGCAGATGGGTGGCTTCATTGCAAAAGTGATCGCTCAAGAGATCCGGGCCGGGCATGTTGTTGAAAATCGATCGCCGTTTGTCTATTGGGACAAAGGCTCCATGGCTACAATCGGCAAAGCCAAAGCGGTTGCCGATATCAAGGGCTGGAAAATTACTGGCTTCGCAGCTTGGTTAATGTGGTCGCTGATTCACTTGATGTTTCTGGTCACCTTCCGCGCCAAGGTGTTTGTGATGTTGAACTGGGCCTATACCTACATCTTCCAGTCCAGCGGTGCTCGGCTAATTACAGGTGAGTTTAAGCCGCGAATTCACAAGTTCCGCGATGTGACCCCGAATCATTAAGGGGCGAACGAGGCTCCTGGCGAGCGAGTCTTGACGCAACAGTTAGACTCACTGTACTTTTGAATGGGAACTCGGGGCCGCGAACTGTTTCCAGCAACCGATGGAAGTCTACAGTTACAGCTAAGTCGAATAGAATGTGGAGGCTTGCTCGGCAGGAGGCTCGTTCTCCCGTTCCATGTTTTCAACGCTCACAAACGAAAACTAAGTTGTTGTTAGTGGTACTACGGACTTTGGCGCTGGAAGCTCGGATTGAATATTGGCGTTTTTCCATTCTGATCGGAGGCCATTTGCACAAAAGACTGATCTAGTTGGCCTTGAAGTTGCAGCGCGCTCGGATTGCTTGGCTCTTGTCGCAAGACTCGTCCTAGGCATAATCGAGCTTCGGCTAGATCACCACACTCGAATTGTGCGGAAGCGAGTTCCAGTAGTAAACCGCATTGTGCTTCACTTGCGTATTGAGTGGCTAATCGTAAACAACGTTTGGCCTCTGC